>CAZQLW010000001.1:0-112222 GCA_964594395.1 uncultured Methanosarcinales archaeon
CTGATCGAGCTCCTGAAGATAAGAAGAAAGAGTATGAAGAAAAATTTAAAGAAATCAATGAAGCTGTTTCTATTCTTGGCGACGAGAAAAAGCGTCAACAGTATGATCAGTTTGGTTCAGCAGCTTTCCAAGGTGGGATGGGTGGCGGGGGCCATCAAGGATTTGATTATTCCGATATTATGTCACAATTCCGGGGCGGTTCATTTGGAAACTTTGACGACATTTTTGACCAATTATTTGGCGGTTCTGGTGGTAGAAGGGGAACTCGGGCCAGAAGAGGTTCTGATTTACTTTACGAAACTGAAATCACTTTAGAAGATGCTTCTACTGGAACAAAACAAGATTTACAACTTAATAAGTTGGAACATTGTCATAATTGTAAGGGTAAAGGCGCAACTAAATTTAAAGAGTGTCACCATTGTCATGGTTCCGGTCATGTGAAAAGAACTCAACGAACTCCGTTTGGACTTTTTCAACAAACAGGACCTTGTCCATACTGTCATGGTAAAGGCGAATTGCCAGAAGATTCTTGTAAAGAGTGTGCTGGTGAAGGCTTGGAGAGAAAGAAAAAGAAAATTGAAATTTCTATTCCTGCTGGTGTTGATAACGGAATGCGGTTAAGAGTTCCTGGCGAGGGAGAAGTTGGTTCTTTTGACGGCCCTAGCGGAGATTTATATGTTCAAGTTCACGTTAAGAAACATAAATATTTTGAAAGGGATGGAGATGATTTACATATTACGGTTCCAATTTCTTATACACAAGCAGTTATGGGTGATGAGATTGAAGTCCCGACAATTACTGGTAAAGCTAATTTGAAAATTCCTTCTGGGACAGATTCAGAAACTTTGTTCAGAATGAAAGAGAAAGGCATTCCACATTTACAACATCCTGGTTCTGGAGATCAGTATGTTAAAGTGCAAATTTCTGTACCTAAAAAAATTACTAAGAAAATTAAAGAAACTTTGAAACAGTTGAAAGAAGAGAAACCGCACAAGAGTTTTTTTAAGAAAGTTTTTGGATGAATTTAAGAGTTATTTTATTTACTTTCCCACTTATTTGTTTCGGGATTACAAGTTAATTCTAAATTATAATCACGAGATAATGTTTCTGGATTGTCGGTACATTCTTCATCAACACATAGTCTTCCATATTGACAATCACAATTTGAATAACAACCATCAGTATAACATCCTTTAACTGACATTGCATAATCTGGATCATAAGTTCCTGTTGCTTTTTCTTCTAATTTTTTAGTATGTGTTTCTTGAGTAGGGCATCCATTAGAGTAATAATTCTCCTTACATCCATTGGCACTAGCTAAACTTAAAGTGGTAATTATGGTGCATAGGAATTTATTTATTTTCATTTTATCTTGTATTTCAAAGTAGTAATTACTGGGGAGTAATAATCATTTATAAATGTTTCGTTGATATTGAATTATTTCTTTCCACAAACTTAATAAACACCAATCAAATAATAAATAACATGGCAAGACCAAAATTTAAACAGAAATGTGTAATGTGTAAAGAAGATTGGGTAATAATGTTTTCTAGGAACCAGTTTCCAATTTGTGTTAAATGTCACATGAAACAGATTGATAAAGAGATTAAAGACTCTAAAATGAAAAAATTCTTTAACATTCCTAAGAAATTCTATGAAGAGAATACTTTCTTGCGAAACATTAAACAGGCTTACTTACGTTTTGACAAGTTGTCTGAAAAACAGGTTGAAGCGTTTAAGAAAACTGTTAAAGAAATGAAAGAAGGGAAATGAAAGAAAGAAGATGAGTGAAAACATTTCTTATAACGAAATCAAGAAACTTATTGGAACAACTGTTGAAGTTACCATTGACCGTCAATTAGGCACTAAACATCCGAAATGTGGATTTATTTATCCAGTAAATTACGGGTTTATTAAAGGTATTCCTGCGCCGGACGGTGACGATTTAGATGCGTACGTTCTTGGCGTGTTTGATCCTGTGAAAAAATTTAAAGGAAAATGTATTGCGATAATCTTCCGTGATGATGATGACGATGCAAAATTAATCGTTGTTCCTGAAGGAAAAGAATATTCAGATTCTCAAATTTTAGCATTAACAGAATTTCAGGAACAATGGTTCAAACCTAAAGTTGTTCGAAAATAAATGTTCTTTAAGCTCGAATAAACCGATAATTATATAAATGAAAAACTATTACTTAGTTACATCAAGATTATAGTAAAAAAAGTAGGTGATTAAAAAATGGTCGTAACTAAAAGTAAAAGTAGTTCTAATAAAGCTAATAATAATTCTAACAAACCTAAACCTGTAAGCAATACCGGTGTTGACAAACATAAAATGTGGTTAATTGCCGGGATAACCTTTGTAATTCTCGCTGTGGTTTTTTTAGTTTTGTTCCCTTCAATTAAAGAAGGTGTGGCTGGTAAAGCAATTGCTGGTGCGCCAATTGGTGAAGAGCTCAATTTAGTTCCTATTAAAAGAAATACAGGAGTTTTATCTTCAACATTCCAATTACAAGATCCACTTGCAAAAGTAGACAAGCTTAACACTTATGTTCTCTTTTTAGGCAAAGATAATGATGGTAATGCAGTTGAAGCAATTTGTCTTTGTTCATCTGTGGGTGCGAAAGGTTTTTCCTGTCCAACTTATGATACTTGTACCAAAACTCCTGAAGAAGCTGTTGCTGACCTTAATATGGAATTAGTTGCTGCTTTAACTAAAAGTAGTACAGTACAAAAAAAATCTGATTTAACAAACTTAAGAAAAAAAGCTACAGATACTGAAAAACACCTAGAAACACTTGAAGAAGCAGCGGAAGATGATTCTAATGTTGATGCTGAAGAAGTTGCAGTTGCTCTAGAAGCAATTAAAACAATGAAGCTTAATTTAGATATTAATTTGGCTCAGTTAGGTAGTTCTACAGATAGTTCTACAGACACTTCAACTCAGGAACCTGTTATTGATTGTAACGAAGATTTACCTGGAGTTGCCTATTCTCCAGAAAATGCTCCCGAAAATATTTGTGAAGGTACAGATGGTGACAGTTATGTTTTACTTGTTGGTAAGGGGTTAGGATTTAGAGATGTACCAAAAGTAAAAGCATATTCGTTAAATGGCAATTTTAAAACTAACTATGAGAGTGGTCAATATGCTTGTGAAAAACAATTAAATTCTGTTTGTGTGAATGTTGAAAAATATGAAAATGGTGCTTGGGCTCCTATTAATAATGAAATTCTTAATTGTGGTAGTCCTATATTTAGTACTAATTACGATTTAGATGCTATCTATCGGGCATCATGTGGTAAAGTGAGTTCTAGTAGTTCATCATCTTCTTCTTCCGGTGGCGGTATAACCGTGCCAGGCGGAATGGTTAATGTTGGAGGTGGGTTCCAATGAAATCAAGAAATATTATTCTGGTTACAACCTTAGCTATTGTTATTAGTTTATCTGCTCTTGCTATTGATATTGAAATTGAGGCTGATGATGGGAGTTGTTTTATTATTAGAACCTCAGAAACAGGTAACACTGCCCAACTTTTTACTTGTAAAGCTGAATCCGTAGATGCTAAAGAATTATGTGGTAACGGAGAAGATGATGATCTTGACGGATTAACTGACTGTGCAGATGAAGATTGTGAACACAGTTGTAAAAAAGAAGCTGAAAAAACTTCTTCTGTTTATGAATCTGCTATAGCTAATCTTAAAGAAACACAAAAAGCTGCTAAATCAGAAAAAGATCCTGAAAGAAAGGTTGAAAAATTGCATGCTGTGAAAGAAGCAGCAGAAAATGTTAGAGCCGCTGCTGAGAAAAAAGAGAAAGAAGTTGTTAAGCATGAAAAAGAAGCGATAGATAAAAGAGGTGTTGCTGCTGTTAGTGATAACGATCATTTTGTTGTTTCTAAAAATGAGTATGCTAAAATTACTAAAGAAGCTGAAGCTTTAATTAAATCCGTTGGTAGAGATATTGATACTACTGTTGGTGTTGAAACAAAAATTGTTGGTGAAGATTGTACTAACAATATTGATGATGATGGTGATGGTAAAATTGACTGTGCTGATTTAGATTGTAATGGTTTATCTGGTGCTAATTATGCTCAATCTACTGTTTGCGAGTTTGGTAAAGAATTATCATGTAACGATAAGTTTGATAATGACCGTGATAGTAGGGTTGCTAAATCTTCATTAGGAAGAATAACTGTTACTGGTAAAGCGGTTAGAGCTGTAGATGTTTATGATACAGTATCTCATGAGCATTTAGGTTCAAGGGGAGTAAAAGTTACTAAAGAAAACTTGCAAGAAGTTGAAGATGCAGTTGAAGTTGATGATATTCATTTATTAGATCCTTGTGCAATCATTGATTGTTACTTTGTTGCTGTTGAAGATAATTTAGCTTTAATTTCTACTCCTGAGAGTATGTGGACAGTAAATACTAATGATGATAGTGTTATGCTTACTACTGACGGAATCGTTACTGATCAGCAAGTTGAAAATGCGGTTGATAATAACAAGATTGAAGTTACTAACGATGTTGGTGAAGATGTTAATATTAATAATGTTGCTAAACAAGTTAGTCTTATGAGCGTTAGTATGTTTCCCGGAAATTCCATTACTAGTAATGTAGTAGTTAACGTTGGTGGTACTGACTGTGCAGATTCAGATTGTTTCGATAATCCTGTTTGTCAAACAGCAGTAGAAACTGAAGAAGTTACTTTACTTGCTCTTGGAAAAGAGTGTGGTTCTCATGAAGAATGTGCATCTGGCCTTTGTGCTCCTAATCCTCGTTATGATGAGATTAAAGTTTGTACCGCGGTTGAATTGCTTGCTAACGGCAAGTTATGTAAAAATCATGGTGAATGTGCATCTGGTATTTGTGGATATCCTGATGACGATTCTGAGTGGAAAGTTTGTACAGGAGTAGAAGAAGAAACTGAACCTGCTGCAATAACTTGTGACGATCCTGATGTGGATAATCCTTTAGTTGAGAAAACTACTGTAACTTTAAGTACTGATTTATCTGGAATTGATAAGTGTTTAGATGAAAACACCCTAGTAGAATATCATTGTGTTCAGGGTGATGATAAATTGCATTTCACTAACCCTGATTGTCCTACTGGAACTATTTGTAGTGATGGTGCTTGTGTAGAAGTTATTGAACCTACTGAAACAGCTGCAGATTGTATTGCTGGCGATTTTGACAGAACTATAACTGATTGTAGTGCAGAATGTGATGGTGGAACACAAACGTTATCTTACACTAAGAATAATCTTGACTGTAAGGGAGACGTTCCTGAACCAGTTGTGATGAAATGTAACTTAGATCCTTGTACAGTAGAACCAACAGTAACTGTTCTTGGAGATGTTAACGGCGATGGTGTTGTAAATTTAGGAGACGCTATTGCAATTGCTAAACATGATCTTGGAGTTAAATCATTATCGGAAGAAGAACTGGCTAACGCCGATGTTGATTGTTCTGACGCTGTTAATTTAGGTGACGCAATACTGATTGCTCAAGTTGATTTAGGTATTCCTGGCAAACAAATAAATGCCTGTAGCTAAATAGGAGGAAGATGAAAATGAAATTTAATAAATTATTTTTGGTTTTTTTAATTTTGCTAATGCCCATGGCTTTAGCATTAGACTTTGAAGTAACATGTCCGCAACAAGTTGCAGAAGGGATATCATATCATTGTGATGTTATTTTGCCTACTGCTCCTAATACGGGATTGTTAGGGCTAACATTTACTATTACTACTACTGGAAATGTTAATGTTGATTCTGTTGCATTTCCTCAAGGGACACCAATTAGTGAAGGTTCTACTTATGGGTTTTTTTCTATGAGTCCAATTTTAACTCCTAGTACAACTGTTGCTAAACTTTCCGTATCCGGTGATGGTTCTATTCACTTGATTGGTGTTTCTGCTTCGTTAGGCGATTATAGTAAGTTAACTCCTAATGAACTTAATTTTCCATTTTCAATTGTCGCTTTAACTGCTCAATCTAACGCTTGTACTGCTGGTAATTGGGCACATCAAGAAACTGCTTGTAGCGCAGAATGTGGTCCGGGTACAAAAACTGTTTATTATACTCAAATTGGAGATTGTGAAGGCGGAGTTACTAATCCCGGAACTTCTGTTGTAAATTGTAACCTTGGTGCTTGTGCAGATACTAGCAGTTCTAGTAGTGGTACTGGTGGCGGTGGATCTGGTGGATCTAGTGGTTCAACTCCAACTGTTGTTGATTGTCCAGCCGGTAAGGGTTTAGTTAACGGAGAATGTAAAGATGTAGTTGTTGTAGATAGTCCTGCTGACAAAACAACTTTGCAAAGTATTTATGACACTTTGAAAAATACTTCCCATACTACATTACAAAAAATTACTGGGATCGCTAATATTTTGAAAAGTATTTTTAGCTAATTAGGAGATGAAAAATGATAACTCGTAAAAGGATAACAAAACGGAAAAAAGTAACTAAGAAACCTGAATTGCAAAGTTGGCAAGCACATCCACTAGCTAATCATGGTGAAGTTAACAAGCAACTGATTATTGGTGTTGTTTCAATAGTAGCTATTGTTATCCTTGTGAGTTTACTCTTTTTCGCTAAACAGTTTGTCGGTCAGGCATATTATATCCCTGGTGAAGGTAATGCTGGAATTGAAGAACTTGCTCCTCAAGCTATCGATACTTCGTTTCCAGTAGTCGTTAAAGCTGATATTGGGACCAAAGAAACTGTCGCTATTGCGTTTGAATTAAGTTTTCCTAAAGAAGTAAAATGTAATAATATTGAAAATCTTATTGGTTGGGATAACACTGAAGGTTTAGTTCTTAATACGTTTACTTGTGCTAACAACAAAGTAACTTTTGAGTATGCAACTTTAAATACTGACTTGGCAAAAACTGGTGAATTTAATATTGCGAAAATTTGGTTAACTAGTCCTTTAGCAGGAACTTATACCTTAGATTTTACTAACTTTGACAGTTTCAATTTAGAAACAAGAAACGATATTATCACTGATGCTGCTGATGCAGAACTTGAAATTATTGTTCCAACTAAAGAAGAATGTTTTGATCCCGATAATACTTATACTCCTAATTTTAATAATGGTGTTGGAGAATTTAATCCTTCTTCATTATTAACAAAAACTGAAGTTAGTGGAATCGGTTCATCCGGTGAATTTGAAACAAAAAGCGATTTATGTTCTGGCGAGAGTCTTATTGAAATGTATTGTAAAGATGAAACTAGTTTTACTTGGAATGGCCATACTTGCCCTGAAGGAACAACTTGTCAAGAGGGTGCTTGTAAAACTCCTGAAGTTGAAGATTGTACTAACGGAATTGATGATGATGGTGATACTTACATTGATTGTGTTGATGAAGATTGTGCAGGTTTAAGTTGTGGAACTGGTTGTCAATGTTCAACTGACTTAACAGCTATTCAAGGAAAAGCTTCTGGTATTAAGATTGAAACTGCGTGTGAAGATACATTAGATAATGATGGTGATACTTTGATTGATACAGATGATAGTGATTGTGTTACTCCTGCAGTATGTTCACCAGAAAACTTAGAACTATGTTCAGAAGCTGAATGTACAACTTTTAGTGGTATTATGGTAGGAGATCTTTGTACACTACCAGTTACAGTAACATGCTCATCTACAAACTTAGAACTTTGTACAACTGTTGCTCAATGTGAATCTGTTAACGGAGTAATTGTTGATAGTCTTTGTACACTATCAGTTACAGAAACTTGTTCAGCTGATAATTTAGAACTTTGTACTGCTACTACTTGTCCAGAGAATGGTGGTACTTGGGATAATGAAGAATGTACTTTTGTTGATGTTTGTAGTACAGAAAATCCTGAACTTTGTATTACTGAACCTACTTGTACAGAAGTTGGCGGTACTTGGGAAGAAACTATTGGATGTAGTATTCCTGATGTTTGTAGTATGGAAAATCCTGAACTTTGTATCACTGAACCTACTTGTACAGAAGTTGGTGGTACTTGGGATACAACAGAAGAAACATGTACAGTAACTCCAATCATCCCTACAGTTTCAGCAATAAAAGTTGAACTTGTAGATAGTACCGGCGCAGTAATGTCAACCACTGATAAACTTGTTGAAGGAGATACCTATACTGTAAAAGTTTCAGTTGAACCAGAAGCAGCTTTGGTAGGTCATTTGTTGATTGTAACAACAAACTATGGTGCTGAACAAAAAGCACAGATTTTTGAAACTAAACCAACTTTGGCTGTGGGTAACGTAGAAACTTTAGAGTTTACTCACCAAGTTTCAGAATCTGCAGGTAGTTTAAACATTGCAGTGAACCTTTGGAAAAACTGGCCGTCGATAGAAGAAGCGTTTGACTATTTACTGGAACCAGTAGAGGTGTCCTATGAAATTCAATAATTTTTTATTTTTTATTATAATTATTATTTTCGGGACGTTTTTTGTTCTTGCAGAAACAACAATAAATTCTGGTACTAGTTATTCGGTAAATGAAGATATTACTATTACTGGTAGTTGTTCAGAACCTAACATTGGTGTTGGGGTACAAGTTATTTTTAATTTTAACAAAGTTTGGCTGGGCCAAGTTACCACTGACGAAAATAATCAGTATTCAGTTACATTTAAACTTACTAAAGAAGGAACTCATCAGTTGATGGTCGCTTGTAAAGGTGATAAAGCTGTTCTGAAAGAATTTGAAGTTATTGCAGGAACAACTCCTACATCATCTTCAAGCAGTTCTTCCTCTTCAAGTTCATCATCAGGCAGCAGTTCGTCATCATCCTCCGGAGGAGGAGGTGGAAGTAGTAGCAGTAGTAGCGGCGGTGGTGGTGGTGGAATCATTTGTAAACCTAACCTAACCTGTTCTGCCTGGTCATTTTGTGGGCAAGATTTAATTCAGTCAAGAAGTTGTACAGATTTAAAAAAATGTAAAAAAAATAACGTAACTTATACTGAAACAAGAGAATGTGTACCCTGTTTGGAATCTTGGACTTGTACTGAATGGAGCGAATGTGTTCCCGGTGCAGGTATTCAAGTAAGAACTTGTACTGATCAACATTTTTGTGAAACTGATATTAAAAAACCTGACGAACAACGATCTTGTGAAGTTGCAAGTATAACTCCAGGATTACAAGAACCTGGCGTAACTGAATCTTTCTGGGACAAGTATAGTACTTATTTCTGGATTTTGATAATCCTAATCATTTTGGCATTAATAGTGTTTCTGGTAATGTATTTCTGGCCACATAAGAAGTTTTTTCATCATCATGAACTTAAGCGTTGGATAAAGAAAGAACGTGCAGCGGGGACTTCTGATGCTAATATTAGGCAAATACTTTCTGACCAAACTGGTTGGAGTGAGGAAGAAATATCTAGTGCTTTTAGTGAATTGCAAGGCCAAAGTTCTCAGCAACAGATTTCTTCTTAATTTTTTTATATTTTTCACCTATTAAAGGGGCCGCTGTTTCTTTTAACGGGTACTCACTAGCGTTAAGGACATAAAAACAATTTTGAGTTACATTTTGGGCAAACTGTAATGCTTCATCACGATCATAAATTTCGTTATGAATGGTATACGTTGAAGTTGATCTCTTCATTAAATAGTCTACACGTTGTAATTGTTCTCTTATTGAACATTTTTCACTTTTTGATAAAGGGATGAACATTGTTACATGGTTTAGGTAAATAATTCCAACATCTTTAAAGTAAGGTTTAATATTTTCAAGTTGAATATTTTCTACTATTTTTTGTTCAAGAGTAGAATAAATATGAGCTAGAAATAATAAATTTCTTTCTTTATTAGCAATAATGTTTGACCAAGTTTCAATTTCATTATTTTTTATGCAATAATCTTGCGTCTGTCCTTCAACTTGGATTCTTAATTGGATCGATTTTTGATCGTTAAGTCTTATATGCCTATTAATCAAATTTTTTGCTTGGTTTAAATCTTCTATTATTTGGCCTAGATTTTCTTTATGTGGATATATTTCTGCTAATGTCAAATGATTTTGAAAACTATTATGGAGGTTATCCATTCTTTTAACAAATTCTATTTTCCCTGGTTTAGTTGTCATTATCAAATAAGAAATAGCAATTTCTTTATAAAATTTCTTTTTTTCTTTTATTTAACCACAATTATATTCAATAATTTCAATTTGTATAAAACAAAACTTATATAAATCGTTAAATATTACTAAATTAAGTTAAGTTAATTTTAACTAAAAAACGAGGTTGATATAAATGAAAAAAGTTTTAAGTTTGTTAAGTTTGTTAGTAGTAGCAATGTTTTTGGTTGGCTGTGCGCCAACTGATGAAGAAGTTGCTGCAGATATAGAATCCATGTCTGATGAAGATCTGGAAGCAGCAATGGTAGATGAAGAAGATTCTGGAGCAATAGCAGGACAGGCCTATATGAATAAACCTAACGTTAGAAGTGTTAAAAAGGCGTTAAGTAAAAAGAGTTCTTCATATAAAAAATCTTGTCAAGAATTAGGTGATACCGTAAAATATACTATCACTAATACTAAAACTGGAAGTGTAGTTAAGTCTTCAGAAGTTCCCGTGATGCAATGTAAATCAATATCAAAAACACAAGGTGCGTTATTCAAATCTTATTGTAAAAAACAATCTTCAGCTAGTGAATTGGTTGAAAAATGTGAATCTGGTTGTGCAGATAAGTTCTCTTGTGAGGGGGCTGAACTTACTAATGAGATGCCAGAAAAAACACTGCCAACAACTATAGAAGCTGAAGCTGGTTGTGTCAGTGGCGAAATTTGTGAGTACCCTTCAAAGTCTACTCCATCTGGTGTATGTATAAATAATAAATGTTATCAATGTACTTCAACAGACAGTCCAAATACAAAGAATATTAACTGTCCATCTGGATATACTTGTGATAATGGTAATTGTGTAGGTGCTGAAGCAACAACTAAAAGCGGATCACTTGATATTAATGTAGAAACTGAAGAAGAAGCTGAAGCAACTGCTGAAAGTGAAGCAGAAGCAGGATCAGGTTCTAGCGGTGGGTGGTAGTAGTGGTAGTGCAACAATGGAATCAGCAACTTGTACTGATACTGATGGTGGTATTGTCATTAATGTTAAAGGAACCGCTACTGGAATCTTAGAAATGCCTGAAACTTCTGAGGAACTTGGAAAAATAGTTACTAAAGAAGATTCTTGTGGTACTATTGAAGGCGATACTGGTTTAGAATCTGGAACTCATGTTGTGGAATATATTTGTAAGAATAATCTGTTGAAAAAACAATGGCATCCTTGCAGTGGTGATTCTACTTGCCAAGATGGTGTTTGTGTAGGATAATTTTTTTCAATTTTTTTCTTTCTTTTTATTTTACTGTAACTTTGTTCGCGATAACTTCTTTCTCGCCCTGATATTCTTCCACAGTTCCGCTAAGTTCAACATAATCGCCCTCTTTAAGATATATGTCTCCATCTGGAAAAAGAATGACTTTAGTTTTTTCAACTTTCTGTCCTTCTAATTCAATAAAAGATACCTTTTCAGTTGTAGTGAGCCTATTAATAATTCCTTTAAGCTTGATTTCTTGTTCAGGAAGAGCGGAATCTATCCTTTCTACAGCTTTAAGTTCTACTCCATCACTGTAAAATGTGAGAAAAACTAACCCTAATACTACTATAATTAAAGATATTTTGAGAATAATTTTTTCATTCATATTAAGCCCATTTTCTTTCAATTAATTTAATCATTTCTGGTTTAAAACATCTATCTTCTAACCTAATGACCAAAAGGTCTCACCACTCTCAGAAACAAATATAAGCTTGGAAAACATATGTTATATTACATTATTAAAATGTCACACTAGGGGGATTAATAAAAAATGGCAAAAAAATCAAAAAAATCAGTTAAACCTACACAAATGAAAGCAGTAAATAAAAGTTCAGATAAAATGGAATTACCACCGGGTGCACCTAAATTACCACCTGAAGTTGAAAAAAAACTTAAAGCATTGAAAGAAAAAATTGATCAATTTAAAGATAAAGTTCTTGATAAGTTTGGAGATTATATTGTTGGAATTAATTTACTTCCACCAGAAAAATCAGCAGAAAAGAAAGATGAGAAAGCTGATAAAAAAAGTGAAAAGGATAAAGAGGAAGAAAAAATTAACTTAATGATTGTTGTTGATGATACTTCCTCACAGAAAATGACTAAAGAAGAACTTCATCAGAAATTTTCTACTATTATCAAAAAGATTGCAGAAGATGTTGATAAGAAGATGGTTACTCAGAGTGTTCTTTTAAGTGACATTTGGCAAAATTGTTATGACGGTAAAAGTGATTTAAACAAGTTAATTTCCGTGAGCGTACCAATTCATGATACAGGAGTATTAGCAGCGATAAAAATTACTGAAATTCACAAATCTATGGTTATTAAAAAGTTTGACAAATATATTTTAAGTTATGTTTTGATGGGTTCATTGACACGGGGAAAAGCTACCCCTCAGTCTGACATTGATGTTTGGATAATTATTGACGATACTGACGTTAAAAAGATGACTCGTGCTGAACTTAAAGATAAACTTCGAGCAATAATTGCGGGGATGGCAATTGAAGCTGGTGAAATGACCGGGATTAAGAATAAACTTAGTTGTCAAGTACACATTTTGACTGATGTTTGGGATTCTCTTAAAGAAGCTAATCCGATTGTGTTTACTTTCTTAAGGGACGGTGTACCATTTTATGATCGAGGAATTTTTATGCCTTGGAAACAGTTGTTAAAAATGGGCAGAATTAAACCTAGCAGAGAAGCGATTGAATTGTTTATGAGTACTGGTGAACAAAGCATTAAACGGATTAAGATGAAACTTAAAGATATGGGTATGGAAGATATTTTTTATGCAATCTTGACTCCGAGCCAGGCAGCAATAATGTTGTATGGTTTACCACCGCCAACTCCAAGAGAAACTCCTGACGTAATGGAAGAAGTTTTTGTAAAGAAAGAAAAACTGTTGAAAAAGGAGTTCATTGACATTTTGCGAGCTAACGTTAAACTTCATAAAGATATTGAGTACGGTAATAAGAAGGAAGTTACTGGTACTGAACTTGATGTATACATTAACAATTCTGAAAGGTATCTGAAAGAGGTTAAAGAATTGTTTACTAAGATTGAACTGATGCATAACCAAAAAAGTGTCCTGTTATTGTACGATGAAATTATGACAATTATTAGAGATGTTCTTAAATTGGAAGGGATTGAAAGAGCACAGGACGAGGAAATAATTAAACTGTTCGAAGATGAACTTATTTCTACTGGTAAAGTTCCAGCACGGTTCTTGAGAGATTTGAACGAGATTGTGGAAGCGAAAACTAAACATGATAAAGGAAAGTTAACTAAAATTGATATTGAAAAAGCTAGGAAAGGTAGTACTGGTTTGATTCAGTTCCTTGTTGAGTATATGCAACGTAAACGTGGTCGAGAAATGGAAAGGGCAAAAATCAAAGTTAAGTACGGCGAACGTTACGGTGAGGTAGTTTTGCTTGACAAAGTTGCTTTTGTATTCCATGATATTGATGGTAAAGAAAAGAAAATTGAAAAAGCACAACTTAACCCTGATGGTAGTTTAGGTACACTTGAAGATTCCAGTTTGGAAGATTTTGAAAAAGTTCTTGCTACTGTAAAAATGCCGAAAAGAGCTTTTATTAAAGAACCAATTTTTGAAGATATGAAAAACGTTTTCGGTAGAGAAGTTGAAGTTTTAATTCATTAACTTTTTTTCTTTTTGTTTTTTTCTTCTTTTTAATTAATAATGTATGAAAATAAAGTGGGCCTATAGGGACTTTCGTTGTTCTTTTCTGGTTTCGCGTGGGGGTAAGCTTGCAAAGCAAGCGCATCCCGCACTTCGCTCCCAGTTCGCGAAAGAACTGATTCGAACCCTAATCAACCGGTCCGAAGCCGGCCGCACTATCTGGTGTTCATAAAGAACAGATCCAGGTTATGCTATAGGCCCGTAAACTGAGAAAAAGAGAGACAGTTTTATAAATCTTTCAGTTCTGAGAATAAGAATTCTATCGTGGGTAAGGGAAAATTTCAGTAGTACCACTCACAGACATGTTTATTAAAGCAACGTAAGTTTTTTTTTCTTTAATCCAAAAATCGCTTCCTTCAGTAAAAAATCCCTCTTGGTAAAAGGTTAATTGATCTATTTCTGGATAAAAAACGTCATTAACATTATTAATCTGCAATCTTGAAAGAATGTTTTCTTTTTTTAATCTTTTTCCATAACAGTTAATTTCTTCTTTTTTTCTATCAAGTTCAAGAATAGAAACAACGCTCCCTTCTAATCCAAACTTGTTAAGTTCTTTGTTCAGGTAAGAAAAAACTTCTACTTTTTTAGATTGAACTTCACTTTCTAAACTCATTTTATCTTTTAAGAGCAAACATTTTTAAAAAGGTTATGCAAGAAGATTAAAGTATGTTTTCTTTTACTATAAAACACAAATTTGGACAAGCTCGGACAGGAGTAATTAAAACTACCCATGGAGAAATTAGAACACCTGCTTTTATTCCTGTCGCTACAAAAGCTACTGTGAAAGCATTAACTCCAGCACAACTTAACGAAATTGGTTTCGATGCAATTCTTAGTAATACTTACCATTTATATCTGCAACCAGGAGCAGAAACAATTGAAAAGCTGGGCGGATTACAAAAAGTATCTGCTTGGCATAAGCCAATGTTTACTGATTCCGGTGGTTTTCAAGTTTTCAGTTTGAACAATGGGCTATGTAAGGTTGATGATGATCAAGTTACGTTTAAATCGCACATTGACGCTTCAAAACATGAATTTACTCCAGAAAAATCTATGCGGATTCAACGTAAGTTAGGTGCAGATTTAATTTTTGCTTTTGACCAATGTTTAGACATTAATGCTGATTATGAAACTACTAAAGAATCTCTGGCCAGAACTCATGCTTGGGAAGAAAGGAGTCTGGCTGAATTTAAAAAATTAAATGTTGATAATAAACAAGCACTTTACGGGATCGTTCAGGGAGGAAGATTTAAAGATCTTCGTGAAAAAAGTGCAAAATTAATATCCTCACTTGATTTTGATGCCCTTTCCATTGGCAGTATTTTTGGTGATCCAAAAGAAGAAAGTTTTTCTTTAGTGGAACATACCATGAAATATCTCCCTGAAGAAAAAACTAAACATCTTCTCGGTATTGGAGCAGTGGAAGATATTTTTAATTACGTTTATCTTGGCTTAGATACTTTTGATTGTGTTTTGCCAACCAGATTAGCGAGACAGGGGATTGTTTTTTTACGTCCAGAATCTGGCGGAACTGAAGCAAACAAATTTCGTTATCAAATTACTAAAACAAAATTTAAAGAAGACCTTTCTCCAATAGATGAACATTGTGGTTGTTATGTTTGTAAGAACTTTTCCCGGGGATATTTACATCATTTGTCAAAAGCTAAAGAAATATTGTTCAACACTTTAACAACATATCACAATCTCTATTTCTTCAAAAAAATGATGGGTGAAATTAGAGATAGTATTGAAAATGAAACGTTTATGGAGTTAAAAAAAAAGTGGTTAAAGTAAATAAACAAATAAAAACAAAAATAGAATTAAGATTCTAAATATTTTATTGTTCTCTTAATTTCCTGTGAGATGGCTACTAAAGCTGTAATTTGTTTTAGTAAAGTTGCAACATTATTGATAAAGTTCTGCCATACTTTCTCGGAGAGATGTTTTCCCGGAGCATCTATTTCTAAAAATTTACCAAAATTCCCTCTACCAAGCCTGACTGGAAGATCTGCGAGGATACTGCCTACATAAACTTTCATATTATCATTTTCTCTGGAAAGATAGTTGTTTATAACAGTGATTGCTCTTTTCTTTTCAGCGTACCAAGGATCTGTTGAAGTGATGTTATTAGATAATTCTTTAGCTTTCTTTGGAATGTCGTTGTTTAGTTTGGCAACGTTTTTGATCCAACGGTCTGGTCTATTAAAAAATCCACCACGTAAAATTTTTAGTAAATCTTTAGGGTCAACTTTTTTATTTTTAATTCCATCTTTTAATTTACTGTTGAACCTTACTACCAGTTCGTGTAAAGCAATAACAGATTCCTGATATAATTTACCATCTTCAATCAACTCTTTTGCAGTTTTTGGCATTTTAACCATTAGTAATCACCTCTAAATATTAAATCTTGATATGAATTTAAAGTATATAAAATTATCGTGTTTTTTAATATGATAATAAATATTAATTTAAAAAAGAATGAAAATTATAGTTTTTTAATCTCTTTTGGAAATTTTTAAAATTTCTAGAAGGGCTAAAAAACTATTTATAGTTTTTTAATCTCTTTTTCAAAATCTTTAGCGTTTTTCTTCAGATTCTTTAAAGCTTCTTTCAATGCTTTTCTTGGTTCAACGCCTTTAGTTTCTATTTGAAACCTAGGAACGCCAACCAGAGGGTGATCAATTTTATAAGTAGCAATTTGAACTCCTTTAATACTTTGTAATTCCTTTTTTACAGCGTTACAAAAAGTATGTGTCTCACCAATCAGTTCAAAAATAAGTTTGGTTTTACTTTCTTCGATAACTTTAAATTCCATTTTAAGCTAATATTAAAGAGTTGGTTTATAAAGATTTTGGAAAAATTTAGAAAAGTTTAAAATAAAGCCTGTACCACTACCCAGTTATGCAAACAAATTCCAAAGAATATCAAACTTATAAAGATCTTGAACATTGGCAGCCTGCTAATGAAATTCTTTTAGTAGAAGAGTTCACTAATAAAACAGAAAAATTATCAACACTTCTAATTTATCTTTACAACAAAACAAAAAATGAGTACAAAAATTTTCCTATTCGTAAAGATGGTACTAATCCTTTTATTCATCCGTTAAATTTGGCATGGGATTTAAAGAAAGCTAAAGTTGAAGATGCAATCACTTTAATTGTAGCTTTGATTCATGATTTAGTTGAAGAGAAAGTTGACGTTTATCAAGAAAAAAATAAAATTGTTGAAGACGAGGCAGGAGTTAAGTTACTTGACGAGTACGAACTGCAATTATTTAATGAATTAGAATCAGAAATTGTTGAGTTTTGTAACAGTAAGCGGATTGAAGTTGAAGTTGTTAAAGAAATGATAGAGTTATTAAAGTTACTTACCCGTCATAAAAGGCACTTTTATTATCGTTCAATTTCAGCAATTTTTACTTGTAAAGATGAGCTACTTAAAGAAAAAGCAATTCAAGTTAAGTTGGCCGACAGAATACATAACATTCAAAGTTTAGACTCTTTCTGTTTTCAAGGAAAAATTTATCAATGTTTCAAAAATTTGTTTATTATTAATAATACAAAAAAGTATTTGATTGATAAATATGGAGAAAATGTTGACCATAATGAAGGTATTCATCCAACCGAAAAACTTTTTAAAAAATGTTGCAAACTAACTTATGATGCTTTTCTTAATGTTTGCAATTTATGTTTAAACTCTGGTGCAAAAGAAGTTGAATCAATGTTACAACTTGCTTTCAGAAAATTTGTTCATGAAGAGCATGGGTTATGGAACGTTACTAAAGTTGATAAAGAAGAAGCTCATCCAATGCGTTTGTATCGGGGTATAGTTCGAAAGTATGATGCTCGTTTACATTTAGAATTTGACCGTTATGAAAAAATGAAAGATTATGAGATGAATTTTTGTAAGAAATTCTTTTCTGATTTTAATTTTAGTGAAGAAAAACTGAAATCTATACTTTGTTACAAAGATGCTTACGCTTTGAAAGAAGTTATTTCTCGAATGTTGTACAAACCTAATTTTGTTATTGCCGGATTTGGCTGTTCTGAACTGTGTAGTCGGGGCATGGTTTGTATGAAAGAAGATTGAGGTTTACTTTTCAGTAGTTAAATGGGAAATATTTATAAAATGAGTTGATTCTTGTTAATTAAAATGGTTTCAAAGAAAAGAAGATTAAATGATCAGTTATTAAAAATAAATCAAGATTTTTTTGATTTAAATGGACTGATTTTAAGAAATGTTATTCCTAGACCTAAAATTAGAAAAGAATACTCTGAATTTTTTTTAGAAAAATTAGAACCGTTAAAAGAAAAATATCTTGCCCATAATCAAAAAATTCAAAATGCTAACATGTCTAATAAGGACTATTATAAAGATCGAGTTGGGATTAATATTGTTACAGCAATTAATGTTATTGATTCTTTAACTGCTTTTGTCAAATTAAAAGAAGTAAATCATTATGATCATCAAGAACGGTTTGAATTAACTTTACAACTTTCAGGGATGAATTTAAGCGACCTTGAAAACGTAGTTAAAGAACATAAAGATCTTGTTAATGAATATTTTGAGATGGAAACATTAGACTTGCCTTCAATTGGAGTTAATACTAGTGATCGAATACTTTATGATGATATGGCAAGAAGGTATAAGTCAGAGCTTGACGAAATTGCTACTAAAATTTTTAGAAAAAATATTCATACAAAATTGGATGTTAATGTTAAAGAAAAAAACCCACACCAACATTTAGGATGGATCAACATTGGTTTTGAACATCGACTTCCTGCTTTAATTGCTTTAGTTGCTCATGAAGGTCCTTTCGGTCATCAAACACAGCATAATTTTTCTGAAGATTATTTATTTAAT
Organism: uncultured Methanosarcinales archaeon; assembly: GCA_964594395.1. Lineage (GTDB taxonomy): Archaea > Nanobdellota > Nanobdellia > Woesearchaeales > GW2011-AR9 > CAZQLW01. The sequence continues at coordinate 18,643 of CAZQLW010000001.1, forward strand.
AATTATGCTTGTTCTCAAACTTCTGAAGGTTTAGCTATATTGGGCCAACAAATTGCTTTGAATAAATATTTTGGTTCTGACGAAATTGCTTCTCAGATTACAGATTTTGAAATTGTAACTAGAAGAATTAGAGATAGTTTTAATGCGGCTCATGCTTATCTTGGTTTTTATAAAAAATTAAGTGTAGAAGAGATGGCTAATGAGTTAGCTACTGATTTTTTCCCTGAAAATATTTTGGTTAACATGTTACAACATTATAATTCAGACCAGTTAAGATCTTTTAATAATGATCGGATGGTTGCTTATCATGTTGGTTTTAACCAAGTTAAAGAAATTTATGACCATTCCTTGATTAGGCTTAAAGAAAGTACTTCATTGAAATCTGAGGGGGAGAAAGAAAATTTTTATTCTAGTTTATTAAGAACAATGTATACTGGTCATCGAACACCAGCAGCAATGAATATGGAAGTTGACTTGTTGTTTAGACAGAATAAAAGTTAGTTTAATTTTTTTATTTTACTTCTTCTTGTTTCTACCACGTTTTTTAACAGCAGTAAACCTTTCCAGAACTTTAGCTGATTCGGGGTTAGATTTTTTATATCCCTCTAAAACGTTATCAAAAATGTCTGGATACTGTTGATAATGTTTGCTTTCTAAAGCTCGGTCTAATAAAAACAAATCTACTGCTTTATCTTCAACTTTATCAGAAAATGAACTTAAACCAAAATCGATAAATTTAATTTCGTTACTTTTAATCATGTTGGAAGTAGTTAAATCTCCATGAATAATATCATGAGCATGTAACTTGCCAATCTTTTCACCAACTTCTTTAGCGAACTGTTGATAATCATCTCCTTGCATTAAAACGTCTCTTAACTTTTCACCTGGAACAAAGTCCATCGTGATTGACATTCTTTTATCACAGAAATCTAATAATTGTGGAGATGGAAATTTCATATCGTTTAATTTACTGAGAACTTTAGCTTCTCTTCTTGTTCTGAATTTTCGTAGAGAATCATCTATTTGCGGTAAACGATATTTCTTACTGAACCGTTCTTTGATAACTTTATTATTGTTCTCTTTGTGAATCATTGCTTCTGCTCCTTGTGCTATTTTTATCATTGTAGTAATAATTTGTTCTGTTTATTTAAATCTAACGGGTCTTAATATGTTAAAAAACTTTCCACTTCTTCCAAACTATTATTTTTTCTGTAAATCTTTTCTGCTTTACAAAATGATTCTAAAGAAACTCCTAAATATTGTTTTAATATTTTTATTTTTTCTTCTTTGTATTTTTTTTTTAATAATTCATCTAATCGAGCCCTAGAACAATAAATAAATTTTACTTTACCAGAATAAGTTTCAACAACTAAAGCAGAAACCCTTTCTCTCATTTTTTTTTTCCTGGCCCAACGTTTTTTAGGGTCCTTAATTTCTAGAAGTTCTAATTGGTCAAATTTATTAAGTTTGTATCGGTGATCAGAATATTTGTCTCTTTTTATCCAATCAACATTAACAAAATTGTTGGGAACGTCCATCGGATTAAAATCAGTTTCTGTAATTATATTATCAATTGTTCCGGACATAAAATAAAGATTGTATAATTGATTATAAACTTTCTGGTGGATAATAATATAAATCACTCTCTTTTTTTAACATAAGATGGAAAAAATAGAACTCCTTGTCCCAGCAGGAAACCAAGAAAATTTGCAAGCGGCAGTAGAAAATGGTGCCGACGCAGTTTATTTTGGTACTGACAAGTTCAATGCAAGAAGGAGAGCAGACAATTTTAAATTAGAAGATGTTCAGAAATTAGTTAATTACTGCCATCAAAATGGTGTGAGATGTTATTGTACATTAAACATCTTAATCAAGAATGAAGAAATTGAAGAATTTTTTGAAACTGTTAAACAATTATATCTTGCAGGGGTAGATGCGGTAATTATTCAACATCTTTCTTTCTTACCAATCATTAAAAAAAATTTTCCTGGGATGGAAGTGCATCTTTCTACTCAGGCAGCAATAACAAACACTTATTTTTATGATTTGATTAAACAAGCCGATAAAGTGGTTTTACCAAGAGAGTTTTCTAAAGAAGAAATTGAAAATTTTATTAAAAAGACAAAATTACCTACAGAAATATTTGTTCAGGGAGCTTTATGTTTTTCATATTCAGGTAAATGTTTATTCTCTTCAATTCTTGGTGGACGTTCAGGAAACAGGGGATTGTGTGCTCAACCTTGTAGGAAACAATATAACGGAAAATATACTCAAAGATATGGTGGTGTTTACAATGGTAAATATTTGTTAAGCATGAAAGACCTTTCTTTGGTTAAAGCTGTCCCAGAATTGATTGATATGGGTGTTTCATCGTTAAAGATTGAAGGGCGGTTAAGAAGTGTGAAGTACGTAGCTTCTTCTACAAAATTGTATCGGAAAGCTATTGATTCTCATTATGCAAAACAATTTATTGTTGATAAAGATTTGTTCAAAGAAATGAAACTTGCTTTTAACCGAGAATTCACGTGGGGTTATTATACTAATTTGAAAGAGGTTGTTTCGCATGAAAAACCAATGGCGCGAGGATTATACCTGGGAGAAATTAATAAGAAAGGGTTAATCAAATTACAAGAAAAAGTTTCTCTTGGTGACGGTGTAGGAATTTGGTTGCCAAACAAAGTTGACGGTGCAGTAATAAGAAAAATTGAACTGGTTGATAAAGATGGTAAAATGAGTGCTGTTGACTTTGCTGATGAGGGAGATTTAGTCAAATTACACATTTATGCTAAACCAGGAGTGAAAATTTATAAAACGTCTTCTGTTGAAAAAAGTAAAGAGATTGAGTTTGTTAAAAATAAACCAATAGTAACTAAAGAAAGAACTGTTAAAGAAATTATTCTTCCTCAGATTGGAAAACAAAAAGAAACTGGAAAAGATAAAAAGGAATTGTTAGTGAAAGTTTATTCTCTTCAAGAGGGTAAAGATGCTTTAAAATATACTGATAAAGTTTTTTATAACATTTTTGCTGAAGATTTTTCTGAAGATTTTTCTGCTTATCTTCCTAGGATATTAAATGATGCTGATCTTGAAAAAGCTGTTAAATTAATTGAGAAATATAATCTTAAAAATGTTTTAATTGGCGATTTAGGAGCTTATCTTGTTTTAAAGAAAAATAAGAATCTTAATTTGTATCTAGATTATTCTAATAACGTTTTTAATGATCTTGATTTAGTATTTTTTGACGATTGTATGCCTATCATTTCGCCAGAACTATCTTTTGATGAACTTAAAGAGTTTAGTAATAAGAACTTTGCGGTTCTTGTTCATGGTAAAGTTGTAATGATGAATACTAAATATTCTTTGTTGCCATTAAGACTTACTGATAAAAAAGACTACATTTTTTCAGTAAGGAAAGAGCACGATTATTATCAAATCCTTAACAGTGTAGAATTGGGGTTGTTTGAATCTGTTAATGAATTAATAAATGTTGGGGTTGGACAATTATTTTTAGATTTAGATAATGGCGCTGATTATATCCTCAAGTTTTATCATAACATTATTAACAATAAGAAAAATCTTCCTATCAATCGGAAAAATTATACTAAAGGACATTGGGACAATGGAGTTGCTTGAGAATGGAGATGAAAAAAACTATGTCTGGAAATGGATCAACAAATATTCAATTAGCAAATAAAGAAAATTTAAATGATTTAGTACAAATTTACAAAGATGCGTTTGAAACTCATAACATTTTTCAAAAAAGTGAAGAAGAAATTTTGATTTATTTAGAATCTGCTCATGAAAAGAATAAACTTTCTGGTGGTGGATTTTTGGTCGCAATAGTTGAAGATAAAGCGGTTGGAGGGATATTACTTAAAAAAACCAGTGAAGATTTAAATGGAAAACATACTGTTTGGAAATATAATCATTTAGCTGTTTCTGAAAATTATCAAAAGCAAGGTTTTGGCGGTTCTTTAGTTAAATCTGCTGAAAATATGATCTTAGATGCAATAAACAATAAATTGTTTAATACTGCTAAAATTGAAATAGGGGTTGTTGATACAAAAAAGTTAGTTGTTGATTTTTATAAAAAATACGATTTTGAAATTGAGGGGGAATTGAAAAGTCATTATCGATTTGGAGAAACTGTTTATATTCTAGGAAAAGAAATAAAATAAATAAAAAAACTAAATTCCCGAGAGAATCTTTTCAATCTTCTGTTTCAATTGCGGTGCTTGATTAAAGCCAACGATCCGGTCAACTTCTTTCCCTTTATTAAACACAATTAAACAAGGAATGCCTGTAATGTTATTTTGTTGCGCAATTTCTGGACATTCTTCAGTAGACAATTTGACAAACTTTAGTTTACCTTCAAAGTCGTTACTAACTTCTTCAAATACTGGCCCTAACATTCTACAGGGACCGCACCAACTTGCCCAGAAATCTACAATTACTGGTAAATCTGACTGTAATACTCTCCTTTCGAAATTATTTTTGTTTAATTCTGATACCATTTTTTTTAAATTCCTCCAATTTAACATTGACAATCTTTTTCTTTTTTTAATTTATCGATTTCTTTTTTAAAATTTTTATCATTGTCTAATTTTGCTAAAAAGCAAATTTCTTTACAATCAACATCATCATTTTCTTTAATCATTTTTAACCACCTCTTTTTTCAAGTCGCATTTACTTTTATAAAAGAAGTGGAATTGGGCTTATTTGTGGACCATAATTGCACTACTGCAAACAAAATGCTTAAATACTTTAAAATCTTACTTTTATTTTATGGCAATGAACTTTGTTTGTCGGTTAATTACCGTTGAAGATATCTTGAAATGTTCTTTCGGTTTGAACAAGACAGAATTGGCAGTGATGAAACACTTGTTGGAAGAAAAGGAAGAGTTTACTATTGAAGATATTCAAAAAAGAATCAAAAAAGATCGAACGACTATCCAGAGGGCAGTTAAAGACCTTTTTGAAAAAAATTTGATTAAAAGAAGACAAATTAACCTTGAAAATGGCGGTTACCAATTTGTGTACTCTCCAAAGGCAAAAAACGAACTGAAAGAAAAAGTTTACAAAATTTTTGAAAATTTTAAAGAAGCGATGGGTAAAGAAATTCAGAAATGGTAAAGAAACCTTTATATACTATTTTTATTTGATACTTAATATGAAAAGAGGTATTACTTTACTAAGTCTGATTATAATAATCGTGATTAGTTTATTCTCTTTTACTGTTCTTGGTGAAACAGTTATCGAAGAAATTGTTGAAAAAGATATTTACATTAGCTTTGATGATAAAGAAACTGATTGTATGTACTACTTTTACGGTTTTGATTGTGAAGAATGTCCACAAACAGACGTTTATTTGAAACAGTTACAAGTACGATTCCCTGAAATTAAAGTTGGAATGTTTGAAGTTTACTTTAATGAAGGTAATCTTAACCTTCTTCAAGATTATTTTAACGCTTACAATGTCCCGCCAGAAGTTCAGGGTTTACCGGTAGTTTTCCTTCCACAAAGTTACTTCATTGGTAAAGAAGCAATTATTGATTTGCTTGAAGGAAGGGTTAAAAGTAACCAAAATCCTAGCTGTCCTTTATTAGAAGATGTTAACGTTATCGGCGTTGTTGGAGAGGGTTCACCAAAAGACATTTTAGGAAAATTAAGTTTTTTGTCTGTTACTGGGTCTGCCTTAAAGACTGCATTTAGTTTAGGTAGTTTGGCTTTACTAATTTTATTGTTAGTAGTTATCGTTGCATTTAAAGATAAAGAGAGTGTACTTAAGAAAAGTTTCTTATTTGTTACTGGCATTTATGTTGCTTACTTAATTTTTGGGATGGGGTTCCTCTCTTGGCTAGGTTATTCAGGAATAGGGGTTTATTTTGCTAAAATTGTTGCTATCTTAGCAATAATTTTCTCTTTAGCATTAATTAAAGAATTTTTTATTACTTGGAAAATTACTTTTAAAGATGTCCATCCTGCATTTATTGACAATTTGAAAAAGTTGATTGCAATAATATTTTCTACGCCCGGATGTTTGATTTTTGGTTTAGTTTTTGGATTGTTAAGTTTTGCCAGACTAAACAAAACGTACCTTCTCATTAGGTACCTTTTTATCGCTAATATCTCACGGGGAATAGCATTACCTACCTTACTATATTTTATTTTAGTAATGTTGTTATTAATGATATTTTTCATCGTGGTAATTTATTTAGTTAAAGATCAATTAGAAGACAAAGCTGAAAAGAAAAGTAATGATGAGAAAAAAGTTGAGATATGGAAAGAACATTATGTTAAATTGATTAATTTTGTTTTAAGTGTCATAATTTTAATTATTGGAATAATTGTTTTGTTTTTGTAATTTTATTAGTTTTTATTGCATCATAACTTTTTAATGATAATAATTCTTATAAGCTTACCCTCTTCTTTGCATTTAAGATGGTATTTTTTAAAGTAGTCAAATATATTTCTATCTACGGAGATGATGAGGATGATACTTTAGATAATGTTAATAAGCTTCTTGCTAGTGCAAGTTATTATGAAAGTTATCAACTTAGTAGTTGTCCAAAACCCGACGATGATAATCAATGGAAAGCTATTGTTGAATTAGCAACTATTAATGGGAGTTATGTTCCTAAAAAAAACCAGTCCAATTTAGCAGATAAAAAATTACTGCGTGAAGTTAAAGAACTTGAAAAAAATACGATCATGGAACACTTAAAAACTTCTCCAAAAGAAGCTAGAAATTATGTTGATTCTTTAGAAGGTTATTTTGGAATTAGATGTTGTTCTCAAGAAGATGTTTTAACTTCGCTTGAAAATGTTGGATTACATAGAACTGCTGATAATTATGGTCTTCCCAGGGATGGACTATTAAAACTTCACAATATAAATCTTCGTTTAATACAAGAATATTTCCATCAATCAAAAAAGCGGCCAGTACAAAAGTGTATTGCTGATAAATTAGGTGTCACTGTTAATTATTTGGAAAATTTACGACAACGAAAACTTGCTTAATTGACTAATTTTTGGATTGTTTATACTAAGCTAAAAATCTAACAAACTTTATATAATTGACTCATTTCTAGTATAAAATGGTCCTAGATAAGCTTGGAGATTCGTTAAAGAATACACTTGGAAAGATTGCTAAATCAGTTTTTGTAGATGAAAAGCTGATCAATGAGTTGGTAAAAGACATTCAACGAGCTTTATTGCAATCAGATACAAATGTTCAACTAGTTTTTGATTTAAGTAAAAAAATTAAAGAACGGGCTAAAGATAAAGTTCCAGCAGGAATAACTAAACGCGAACAATTGATTAAGATAGTTTATGAAGAATTGACGAATTTTTTGGGTAAAGAAGCTTCTGAGATTAAAATTTCTAAGAAACCTACCCAGATAATGTTAGTTGGCCTTTTCGGTAGTGGAAAAACTACTACTGCTGGTAAATTGGCAAAGTTTTACAAGAAACGTGGTTATAAAATTGCTTTAATTCAGACCGATACTTGGCGACCAGCCGCTTATGATCAGTTAGAACAGTTAGCTAAAGATGTTGGTGTGGATTTTTACGGAATGAAAGATGAAAAAGATCCAGTAAAAATTTATCAAAGTTTTAATGATAAACTAAATAATTATGACCTTGTTGTTGTTGACACTGCCGGTAGGGATGCACTTTCTGAAGATTTAATTGATGAATTGAATAAGATCCATAATGTTGTTAATGCTGATGAGAAGTTGTTAGTAATTTCTGCTGATATTGGGCAGGCTGCCCAGAAACAAGCACAAGCTTTTCACGATACATGTAATGTTACTGGTGTGATTGTTACAAAACTTGAAGGAACAGCAAAAGGTGGTGGGGCATTATCTGCTTGTTCAGTAACTAACGCTCCAATAAAGTTTATCGGTGTTGGTGAAAAAGTTGATGATTTGGAAATGTTTTACCCAGAAAGGTTTGTTGGTAGACTGATAGGTTTTGGAGATTTAGAGTCTTTATTAGAGAAAGCTAAAGAGGTTATCAGTGAGGAAGATGCAAAAGATATGCAGGAAAAGTTTCTTAAAGGCGATTTTAACCTTTTAGATCTTTATAACCAGATGAGTTCTTTGAAAAAGATGGGTTCATTCAAAAAAATTATGGGGATGATTCCTGGGATGGGGAATTTAAAGTTACCAAAAGAAATGTTAGATGTTCAAGAAGGCAAGCTAGAAAAATGGCGTTATGCAATGAACAGTATGACTAAAGCAGAACTTGAAGAACCAGAAATAATTTCTGTGGAACGGATTGACCGTATTTCTAATGGTTCTGGCGCTTCAATTAAAGATGTTCGAGAATTAATTAAACAGCACCGTTCTGCTAAAAAAATGGTAAAAATGTTTAAAGGTGAACAAGATATGAACAAAATCATGAAGAAAATGAAAGGTAAGATGCCCAAAGGATTAGGGATGTGATTATTTTTTATTATTTTAAATGATTAGATTATTAACTTCACGTTTTAATGACGAAAAAATGTTGCTTTTATCAATCGTTATAACTTAATTCCAAAAGGTTTAAATATATCCTATAAAATAATGATTATAATCAATAAATGTTTAAATATAGCTATTGTAATCTAACGATGAGGTGGTGGACAGTACTATTAGTGGGGTGCCAAATTGGACAATAAAAAGTGTATTTTTGATGTATTTTTTCGTGAAAAACCAGCAATGATGTTGGTAGAATTAAAGAACGCTAGTTCTGACGTTTATGCTTCTGTTCTTGCTAAACAAATTGATTGTACTTACAGTCACGTTGTAAAGATTTTGCAAGAAATGCAAAAAGCAGATTTAATTAATTTTAAGAAAGAAGGAAGATTAAAGTTGCTTGAACTTACTAAGAAAGGAACAGATATTGCAACTAATATTGAAAGTATTAAAACCATGCTCTAATGGTTTTAAGTATTAAAAATACGTTATAGTTTTTTTTAAATTAAAATTATAATATTTTTTTTAAATTTTATTTATTTTATTGGTTTGTTAATACATAATGAGTAGTCTGTGCCTGGATTTTTACAAATGTCTTCTGTTTTTTCAATGTGGTCGTTACAATCAGTATTCTCAAAACAATCAACACTAGCAATAACTGTACTTCCAGAGATTCCATCATTGTTTGAAACTAATAAACCAACGGTGGCGATAACAACAATTAGAAGTACTAGTCCAATAACCGGTTTTAGTCTGTACATAATTACACCTCTCTTTTCTTAATAAATGATGAAAAGTAGAATAGAAATAAATACTTTTCTATTCTACGTACATCTTAAGTCTGTTTGGATCAAATTTCCAATTATCAGGTAATTTTTTAGTTTTCTGATAATATTTAACTAACCTTCTAATTTTTGAGTTAGTAAGTTCTAATCCTCTTTTAGCAACTTGATCATGGTTATTCTTATCTTTATGTTGCTTAATAGCGATCATTTTCTTGATTAAGTTCAATAAATCTTCAGGTAATTCTTTACTCAAATTATTTTCTTCTAATATTGTACTAATCTTCTTATTAGTTATACTTTTAACGCTATGGATACCATAAGCGTCCCTTAATATTGAACCAATTTCTGAACTACTTTTGTCCATTTTTCTATATTTGACAATAAGCTTTTCTACTTCCTTACTCTTATAAGGTGCCCAGGAAGGGTTTTTTTTAATTGGTTTATTACTTCTACTTTTTCCTTTATCTCTTGAATGCATCCTAGCCATTTTATTTTCTACCTTCTATGTTATTTTTTTAAGGAAATAAAGAATTATCTCTATCTCCAGTATACGTAAGCCGTAACCGACGTATCTCTCGATTTATGGTTAAAATATGACTTTGATTTATAAATTTAACGGGAAATTTGTTTATTTCTTTCCCAGTTTCCAATAAATATTTAAACTTAAACAACTCTTATCTGTTAATGGCAAGTGTACTTGACTATTTCACGCAAGGAAGTCGAATTTTCTTAACTAGCTGGAAAAACAGGTTCATCAAAAAAAAGTATGAAGGGAACGCTGATTCTGTCTGTCAACAAATTGTTAAAGATTGCTGGAACGGACGCTATTTTCAAACTTCAACAGGAAATTTTCCTCAGTTTTGGACCAGAGATTTTGGTTGGTGTACTCAGGCTTTGATTAAACTTAAGTACGAAAATGAAGTTCATCAGACTTTAAGGTACGCTCTTAATAGATTCAAAAAGTATAATAAAATTACTACTTCTATCACTCCGGGAGGTAAACCCTTTGATTTCCCGGTTTTTGCAGTAGATTCATTACCTTGGCTTATTCACAGCATAAAAATATCCAAATTTCCTTACCATGAACATAAAGCTTTCTTAAACAGAGAAATTAAGAAGTTTTTTTTTGAAGTTATTGATTCACAAACTGGACTTGTCAACCCGGAAAAACAGTTCTCTTCAATTAAAGATTTTGCAATCAGGAAGAGTTCTTGTTACGATAATTGTTTAGTGGCAATGCTTGCTAACGACCTTAAAAATATGAAATTGTTTAACCCCTTTAGAAAGTATGATTATCCTTCATTAATCAGAAGACATTTTTGGAACGGATTATACTTTTATGATGATTTGTCTAAACAGGAATATGTTGCTGGTGATGCTAACTTGTTTCCGTTCATTTTTGGAATTATTAATGATCAGCAAATGCTTAAATCAGTTTTAAGAAAAGTTCAACAAGTTGAACTTGATCAGCCTTTACCGTTAAAGTACACTCAAAGTAGGGATAAAATTAATTTTATTTGGGAAGAATTTTTTCTAAAGAATTATGAAAGTGATTCTATCTGGACCCATATGGGGCCGCTTTACATTAAAATGGTAAAAACAGTTAACAAAGATTTAGCTCATGAAATGAAAGATAAATATAAAGAAATGATTGAAAAACACGGAAATTATCTTGAAGTATTAAAATTAAAGGAAGGTCAAGCTAAACCTTACAGTACATTTTTCTATTATTGTGATTCTGGAATGCTTTGGGCAGCTAATTATTTAACTTTGTAATTAATTCTTTGTTTGTAAAGATTATAAAAGAAAAAAATAAATCTTGCCCTGGGGGTTTTTACCAGGGGTGGTGGTTAGAACGAAAGGGCAAGATTTTGAATGTGAATGTAAAAATTGAAGAGTACAGCTTGCAAATCTCTACAAGCTGTAGATTCTATCAACCTCTTTTTCCCACTGAAAGTCAATGGGTACTTGACTTGTTCTTATACTAACTCAATCCCTAACTCCTTACTTAGAGTTTGAGCCCGTTTCTCAGCATGTTGCTGGTTAATTTTTCCTAAGATCCAAGGAGAGTTAACGCCTGTAATGATTGTCATCACAGTTAGTTTACCTTTCATCTCATCAGTTACTCGAGCTCCCCAAATTACATTAGCATCATCATCTAATGATTCTGTTACTAATTCTCCAATTCGGGATACTTCATCAAGAGTCATGTCTGTTCCGCCGGTTACATGAATTAAAGCTCCTGTAGCTCCTTCATAGCTAATATCTAATAAAGGATTGCTTAACGCACCTTTTACAGCTTCTTCAACTCTATTGTTAGTATCTGAGCTACCAACTCCAATTGCTGCAACTCCGCCGTTAGTCATGATTGCTTTAACATCTGCATAGTCTAAGTTAACTAAACTTGGTACAGCAATAGTTTCAACAATACCCTTAATCATTGTTGCAATTAACTCATTAGCAACTGAGAAAGCTTGTTGAATTGGTAAGTTACCAGCAATTTGTACTAATCTATTGTTATCAATCACAATAACTGTATCACAAACTTGTCTTAACTGTTGTAATCCAAATTCTGCTTTGTCACATCTTGCTCGTTCAATATTAAAAGGCATCGTAACTGTTCCAATTACAATTGATCCGGTATCTTTAGCAACCTGTGCTACTACTGGACTAGCTCCTGTTCCGGTTCCGCCACCCATTCCAGCGCAAACAAAAACCATATCTGAACTTTTCAAAGAATCCTTAACTTGATTAAGGGATTCCTGTGCTGCTTCTGCTCCTCTGTTTGGAAATCCTCCGCATCCAAGTCCACGGGTACAATCTTTACCAATTAAAAATTTTCGATCAGAACCGGTAATGTTAAGATGTTGTTGATCGGTATTAGTGGCAATTATTTCTGCTCCTTTAATTCCTTTCTTGTAAAGCCAGCCAACCATATTGTTTCCTGCTCCACCAACGCCAATAACTTTAATATTAGCTTGCATATCATTTACGCCCGCCTCGGGCATGTTCTGCATGTTCTCAAACGCTTTTTCCACGATAAAATCCATTTTTTCCACCACCTCAGTGTTTTTCACCCTCATGTGTGTTGTTTTTTGGAATATATATATTCCAGCACACAAAAGATTATATATATGTTTGTATTACTTTCTCTTAGAATTAACGTTACCAAAACACCATACCAATACCTAATTTAAACGAAGAGAATTAACTTTTGTACATACCAAACAATCAATTTCGTTGCGAGGTTACCAAGCTCTCAACAAAAACACCCTAATTTAGTTTCTTAGAAAGTTACGTTACTATATAAAGTTTTCTATTTTTCAGAACTTACTTTTTTGATTGCATTTAACGCTTATTTTTTATCTTCACTAATTTTTTCTTTCACTTTGTCGACGACAAAATTAGTTGTTTGTTCTAAAGAAGTTTTTACTGCACTAGCTTTCCTAGCAAGAATTGTTGCAATATCATTAACATATTTTGCTGGATCTCTGATTCTATTTCTCCACTTATGAAAGTAAACTAAAGTTTCTAAAGGATATTTTGGAGGTTTATCAGGAATTTCTTTAGGATAACCTAAAGCAATGATCGCTTGTGGCCTTATTTCTTCGGGAATCCCTAATAAAGATTTAACTGCCTCCTCATCAAACCCACCTATCCATCTTGTCCCTAGGCCTAAAGAATGGGCTTCTAAGAGCATATTTTGGATTGCTGCGGCACAATTTTGAACGGTATAAAGCCGTTCTCCTCTCAAACCATAGTAGCGTTCACCTTTATCTGGTTCAGCACAAATTAAGATTAAAGCACCTGCTTGAATAATTTCATATTGTTCGTAAGAAGATTGAGCAATTTGTTGTTTTAAGTCTGATTCTAAGATAACTACAAATTTCCAGTTTTGAATATTTCCGCAACTTGGAGCGTGTCTTCCTGCTTCTATAACCCGAGAAATCTTTTCCCAAGATACAAATTTAGGAAGGAAATACTTAATTGTTCTTCTTGATTTGATTAAATTTAATATATCTGTCATAAAAGCACCACTTTTTTAAAAGTAAGTATTCTTTTTAACTATATATATTTAACGTTTTCATCTTAATTTAAACCAAGATTCCAGATTTGAAAACCAATTTCATTTTTGAAAAGACATTCCAAAATAGAAAACAATATAAATCAAAAGAAAATCTTACTGAGTATGGTAAAGAGGGGTGTACTGATTAAACTTATTGATCAAAAGAAAGCAGCAATTCTTCAAGTGATTACTAATTCAAAAGAAGAAATGTATTTGAAAGAAATTGCTGAAAAAAGTAATGTTTCTATTACTTCAACTTTTAGAATTCTTAAAGAACTAGTTGAATTAGACATTCTGGGAAAGAAAGAATGGAAAACCAGTAAAGTTTACTATTGTCAAAAAAATGCAAAAGTGGATTTTCTGAAAGACATTTTTACTGAAACATATGACGGATTAAATGAATTTGTTAATTTGGTTAAAGATTTTCCTGAAATTGAAAATATTATCTTACATGGGGTTAAGAAGAAAAGTAAAGCTAACTTGCTTTTGATTGGCCAGGATATTGATGGAAATAAAGTTGAAGATGCTTGCCAACAAGTAAGGGATAAAGGTTTTGATTTAAGTTACCTTACTTTAACTAAAAGCCAATATGCTCAAATGGCTAAAATGGGCTTATATTCTGGAGAAAAGAAAGTTCTATAATTTTGTTTAAATTGTTGATAAGTAAAAAAATAAAGAAAAAAAGTTAAAAATTTGTTATTTACTTATTTACTACTTATATCTACTGTTTTTTTATGTGTAGCCATTAGTTTATTATCCGCATCATACAATGTTAAGATAATTTCTACATTAGTTAAATCACCAGCACTTAATTCACTATAAGCGAAACCTTTTGGGACAATAGCACTAGATGATGCTAAAGATTTTGCTGGAATCTTCTTTGAAGTTGCGGGTAAAGGAACATTTTTTTCGATATCAGAATAACCTTCAACAGTCATGATAAAATAATCTGGTTTAATTATTCCTTCTTCACTATTTTTAATAGTATACCCAACATTTGTTATTTTTCCCCATGTACCTTTCCAATCAAACTTAACATCTTTAATTGCTAGTCCAACTTTACTATATTTAGTGATGATCACTTCTTCTGCTTGAACATCTTCTTCAACTGTAGCGGTTTCTTCTTCACTAACTTCTTCTGTAGTTTTAGTAGTATTATTTGTTATTGCTGCTGTTATTTCATCACTTTCAGTAGTTATTGGATCTGATTTATCTACTGTTTCAGGACTACTTTCTTCAGAACCAGAAAATAAACTTGTAAAAAATCCACTTACTTTAGTTGAAAACGATGGGTTTGTACCTTCTGTAGCAAGGTTATCTACGACCTCTGCAGTAGTACTTTGTTCAATAGTACAATCTCCTACGCTGAACCTTCCTACAAAGAATATCACTGTAAAAAGTAAAATGATTATTAAATATTTTAATATTTGTCTAGGTTTGAATTTAATATCAAACTCTTCATCTAATACTGATTGATGATGTTTTTTATGACTTTTTACCGGTATTTGTACTTTTTTTACTTTACGTTTAATCGGTTTAACGTTTTCTTCTTCAATTTCTTGGTTAGAAATTGGGCTTTCTTCTTCTTCCATCTCTTCTGATAAAGGTTCATTTTCTCTTTGAAATTCTTCTTTTTTAAACTCCATTTTTATTTTTATCCTCCTTTTGTTAAATTATAAAAAATATTATTGATAAAATGATTAGAAATAATCCTCCTCCCATGGAACCAAAAGCAATTTGTTCACCTAAAGTTAAATTTTTAAAATTTTTAAGCTTATTAATTAGAAAATTTGTCCCATCAGTTATTTTTTGATTAAAAACTGCTAACTGTTGGTTTAATTTGCTGGTATCTATTCCACTCATTTTTAAGTTAACTAATATTAAGTAATATAAAAATTTATTGTTTTGAAGCTTTTAATAAAACTACTATGAAAATTATTTTAAAGCTTTATTAACATCTTTCTCTTTCCAGCCAGAACTTAACAAAGTTTCTTTAATTTTTTGGCCAGAAATTCCTTTCTTCATTTCTTTTTCAATATAATCTTTAATCTTGGAAGGTTTATTTTTTTGAGGTTGAATTACTAAGAAATAAACTAATACGCCGATAATAATTAACAAAATTAATGATCCAATTATGATTAACGGCATTTTTATTCCATCCCAAATACTAACAGAGCCAGCCCATTCAGACGTTGTTGATTCTTCAACTTTAACTTCTGATTCTAAATCAGTTTCATACTCTTGACCTTCAGATCCTAAATCTAACTGATTTTCGTCTTTTAAGATGGTTGAATCTTCTTCATCACATGATTTCTCAAGATCTGGTTTTAATTTAGTTGTTTCACAAAAATGTTGATCAGCACAAGTTCTTGTTTGTTTATCATTCTGGCAGTCATTCCATTTACCACAAACCCAATCTTCAACACATTTTTGACAATCTTGGGTTTCTGTCTTTGTTGCTAGGCAATCATTTTTATCTGTACAGGTTTTGGTTTGTTTAAGTTCTTTATTACAATATGACCAGCTTGTACAGATTAAATTTGGTTTACAGCTGGAAGTTTTAGAAGTTGTACTTTTAACAACTTTTTTATTTTCGTCCAAAAAGTCTGTTACTTCTGTCCTGATTTTAGTAACATCATCTATTAAATTTTCAAGGTCCTCAATTAAAGTTTCATTTTTTGGAGATTCCTGTTTAAGCAAATTTGTGTAATCTTTAGCTTGATTTTTAAGAGATTTCAAATCTCTTCTTAATTCTTGCAAGCCATCTTTATAATCTTCGAAAGTTTTCTCTTCTTCTTCTTCTTCTTCTAAGTCTTCATCTTCTAAGTCTTCATCTTCCTCTTTTAAGTCATCATCTTCATCTTCATCTTCATCTTCATCACTGGTTACATTTACATTTTCTTCAACTTTAACACCTTTCAGTTCCAAATAGCCTTCTTTATATTCATCATAAAATTCTGAATAGTTATCCAATTGTTCTTCAAACCATTCATAACTATAATTTATTGGTTCGGTAGTAACTGTTGTTACTATTTCTTCTTCAACTTCTACTACTTCTGTTGAACAACCTGGGGAATTAATACAGATTTTTACTGTTTTTGAAGTACCATCAGCACATTTAACTTCAAGATTATAAGAACCTGAATAAGGGTCAGAATTTGTATTATAATAAGTATCCCAGCTACCGTAACCCTGCTCAACAACAATTAAGTCAGTATAAATGTTAGACATTAAAAATAATGAAGTCCTTGCACAATCAGAAATGGATATCTCTACTATTTTATTAGAAGAATATTCGTCCTTATCAGTTTCAATTTCAACCGCGTTAACTAAACTTACAAGGATTAAAATTGTCAAGATCAAGAAAAGTATATTTTTAAGAGTCTTCATCATATTCAATTACATAAGTTTCGTTAAGGTATACTGTCCATTTACTGGGATCAGGAATATCGTAAACTTCAACAGTCTTTTTAGAGATTTGATCAGAGTTTGGTACATCTGCACTAAGATACACGTTCTCGTATTTTTCTAAAGCTAAAGATTTTGTTCTACTTATAGATAAGATAGAATTATCTTTGTCATAAGTTGTTATAATTACCCAAAATGGTTTTTTAGTATCTGCTTTTGCTTTAATTGTAATTCCTTCTTTATTCCATTCTGATGCACTGACTAAAGCTGGATTTTCAATACAAGCACCTTTAACGCAAGTCATTTTCTCTGGGCAAGTTATTTCTTCTTTTACGATTCGTCCATTTTCTGCACAAGTATGTTCAATCACTTTTGTACCGCTACAACCATCTTCATAAGTAGTAATAGAATCATAATAATTTTTACCTTGCTTTTTTAGTTCTAATCCGGTAATGTTACCGGTAACATGGATATTATCACTATCTGAATCAGTACAACCATTAAAACAGTCAGGGTAATGATGATAACCATAATAATAACAACCATTAGAACAAGTAGTTTCTTTAACACTTAATCCTGTTTCAGAACAAGAAAAATCTACAAATGTTTGATTATCTTTACAAAAATCATGGACCTTTTTATTAATAATGTCGGTTTTATCATTGAATAAAGAAAAATTAACCATTCCTTTCATCCAATTAAATTCTGAATTTTGGTTATCAACACATTGAAAACATGCACCTTTAGTACAAGAATAATCTTCTGGACATTCAATAATTTCAGAAGTTAAATTATTTTCTGTACAGGAATACTTTTTAATTGAATCTTTTGATTCACAACTGTTCTCATGAAGTGTTTTACCTTTTTGGACAAAAGCAGGTTCAAAATTAATATTAATTGTAGAATATTTATCTTCATGGTTTTTAAAATTTGGATTATTGAAAAAAGATAAAATTTTGTTTTTTGAATTTGGTCCGTAAAGTTGACTACATTGTGAACCAATAATATCTTCCAACATTAAGTTTCCCCAATAAAAAGAATAATCTTCTCCAACGATTAAAGCCTGTTCATCTTCAAACTCGTCATTATATTCCCAATTGTATTGAAAAATACAAGTTCCACCATCTTCACCAGTAATATCATTAACCTTAATGTTAATTATATCGTCATTAAAATTAATCATTCCCATTTTATTTTTTGGAATAAACAATTCACTTTTTTGACCATTCTCGGAATTAAACTTAAAAACACATACTGGTGAAGTATCAGTTGCGTTTTCGGTGTAATAACCTTTACCAACGAACGTATCAGTAAAAAATAGTAAAGAAACAAGAACAATAATTGCTACTAACGAGATTGCTAAAATGAGATATGGTTTCTGCTTGTTAGTTTTAGAAACAGTTTTAACTACCCTTTTCTTCACTCTCTTTTTTACCATATCATAAAATGAATATTTTATCGTTTATATAATTTTTCTTTTATAAGAAAGTAATTTGTCCGCTTTGCCAAATGAGGCACATGGTACACTAATCAAAAATAATTAATTGGTACCATAATCGTGCCGTGCAAGCTGACAGATTACTTTTTTTTGTTAAAATTAAATTAAAATAATAAGAAAAAGAACAGTTTACTTTTTATCTTCTGCTGGCTTTTCTTCAGCTTTTTCAGGAGCAGCTTCTTCACCTAATGATTTAGCTCCCTCTTTAACAATTTTAAGGTTAACTTGTCTGATGATTTTAGTAACTCTTTCACCGCAAACAGTTTTCCTTTTTAGAATTCCACCCTGGGTTTTCTTGTCTCTTTTCTTACCACTAGAGCCGACACCTTTACCTTTGATTAAAATTCGTTTTCTTGGAATTTGAATTCCGCTTCTCATTGGAAATCCACACTTATCTGAACCGCCAGTGATTATAAATTCATAACCGTCAAATCCTAAATCTTTACCAGAAATTGTTTCTCCAATCCTTTTTTTCAAAAGATTATCCGCTTCCGGACTTTTAATTTCTTTTTGATGTGTTTTACCATCTTTTGCGCCAATTACGCATTTAAAGTCTACCATTTTAGTTTATCTCCCGAGACTCAAGAACCTAACGATTCACGCCCAAATAGGGTTATCTCAGCTATGTTTAAAGTGTATTTTGATGGTGGTTTATAAATTATTTGTTAATTTTTTTAAATTCAGTAAAAACAGCTAAAGCTAGCAATACCTAGAAGAAATTGTTTATTTTTTTACTATGTTCATTGTGGTTGTTCAAGTCCATTTAATTCTTCTGAGAGCGTGGAATGCTCTTCTCTTAGTTTACCTAGTTGAATTTTTTTGAACTCATTGATTTGGTTCCTACCCGCGTCCCACTCTAGCGGTTTTATCTTTTTGTCTAGGTTAAACAACTGTTCTTTTATTTCTGAAATACGTTCTTGGGACATAAATATATACTTAGATAAGGAAATATATAAATGTTTGTGCTTATTATCTGTAATATGTCTGCTTGCACGGCACCTATTATAACGCATAAAAAATTTATTAATTTGATTCTAGTGCGTTATGTGCCTCCATTGGCAAAGCCGACATATTATATGCAGTTTATTATTCAATTAAGTCTGCTTCAAACATTAAATAGAAATTAGCTTTCTCATCCAACCCTAATTTATACTCGTTACTTTCTATTTTTTTTAAAAAATGATTATAATCTTTTAGTTTTCCTTTACAAAGAAATTGTTCACCTATAATCACTGCAGAAATATCGACATCATGTTCAAACATATGGTTCCAAATTTGGACCACTTTGAGACTTAAAGATTTATCAACATCTAATCCAGCAATCTTGACTGGAAATGCTCTAGCAGTACCCGGTTTCTCTTTCAAATACTGATTACCAAAATTTTCTTTGTAAAACTGATAATCAAGAGTCATGAATTATTGTGTAAAGCATATAGAATATAAATATTTAGGGTATGGAGTGGTAATAACAAAAGTTTTATATTCTTCTTTAAATTGATTTACCCATGGCTGATTATGATAAAATTGCAAAACAATATCTTGAAAGGAGAGCTGATAAATCTCGTTTTGATTATAATCGTGACATAGAAGTTCCAGCAATGATAAAAATGGTTGGTAACGTGAAAAATAAAATTATCCTCAACATGGGTTGTGGTTTTGGTGATCATTCTCAGAAATTGTTTCAAAAAGGTGCTAAGAAAATCATCGGTTTGGATTTAAGTAAAGAATTAATTAAGTTTGCTAATGAACAGAATATTCCTAACTGTGAATTTGAAGTTGGAAATATGGATCGGAAACTAAAATATAAAAGTAATCATTTTGATTTAGTTATTTCAGGGCTTGCTTTACATTATGTAAAAAATGTTAATCAATTATTTTCTGAAGTTAACAGGATTTTAAAGAAAAACGGAACTTTTGTTATTTCTACCGGTCATCCCATTTTTGATTTGTTATGTGAAAGTCCAAAATTTAGGATTCAAATTAAAAGAATTGGCAATAAAAGAATAGTTGAAGGAGATTATTTTGATCAAACTCCAAAATTAGCTAATTTAGGTTCTCTTGGAAAAATTAAAACATATAGTTATACTTTTGAAACCCTAATAAAATTAGGTTTAAATCATGGGTTTGAATTAATTGATTATGTTGATGCTAAACCAGTTCCCGGTTCTAAGAAGTACGATTCTGAGAAATATAAATTAACTACAACTTTGCCAACATTTATTTTTTTTAAATGGAAGAAGAAATAAGGGAGTAACCTTTAAAAACATTCTATCATTCTCATCTATATTATGGACTGGAATAAAATCCAAGATAAATGGCAAAAGAAGTGGGCGAAAGCAGAGTTAGGTAAAGCTACTTTTCAAAAAGATAAAGAAAAGTTTATGATGATTTTTGCATATCCAGGAGTTTCGGGATATTTACATGTTGGGCATATGCGCGGTTTTTCTTACACTGACGCTATTTGCCGGTACCAAAGGTTATTAGGTAAAGAAGTTTTGTATCCAGTAGGGACGCACGCTTCCGGGAATCAAGCGTTAGGATTTGCAAACAAAGTTAAAAATAATGATGAAACTTGGATTAATTACTTGAAAAATAACGGCTGTCCAGAAGAAAAAATTAAAGAACTTACTGATCCTAACAAAGTTGTTGAATATTTTAACCAAGTTTATATTAACGATTATTGGAAAAAGTTCGGTTTCATTTGCGATTGGGACAGGTTTACATCTACTGTTAACCCTGATTACCAAAAGTTTATCCAATGGCAGTTCAAAAAGTTACAACAAAAAGATTTACTTATCCAGAAACCATACTTTGCTACGGCCTGTCCAAATTGTGGGCCAGTAGCTGTTGACCCAAGTGAAACCGACATTTCTAAAGGTGGTAACGCTGAAAAGAACGAGTACACTTTATTAAAGTTCAAGTATGGCGAAGATTATTTAGTTGCCGCTACTTTAAGACCAGAAACTGTTTACGGTCAAACTAATTTATGGATTAATCCTGAAGCAGAATATGTTCGAGTAGAAGTTGAAGGAGAAAACTGGATCATGAGCCGGGAAGCTGCAGATAAATTAAAGTATCAAAAAGATGACGTTATTTTGAAAGAAGATGTTGATCCAGAACAGTTCATTGGCAGAAAAGTTTTAGCACCAGCGATTGATCGAGAAATAATTATTCTCCCAGCAGAATTCTGTAATCCAAAAGTTGGGTCAGGGATAGTAACTTCTGTCCCAAGTGATGCTCCGTATGATTATGTTGCTTTAAGAAGTTTACAAGCAGACTTTGAAACTATCAGAAAATATAAACTTGACCCTGAAGAAATTAAAAACATTAAATTTATTCCGATAATTAAATCTAAAGGTTACGGCGATTTTCCGGCAAAGGAAATTGTTGAAAAGTTAAACATTAAATTTTTAGATGATCCAAAGTTAGAAGATGCTACTAAAGAAATCTATAAAGCTGGTTTTCATACCGGAATAATGGTCGACAGTTGCGGTAAGTATGCTGGCAAGAGAGTTGAAGAAGCTAAAGAACTGATGAAAGCAGAAATGCTTGAAAAGAATAAAGCAGACATTTTTTACGATTTATCTGAAGAAGTTGTTTGTAGGTGTGGTGGAATAGTTGTTATCAAACGGATTGATGACCAGTGGTTCATTAAATATTCTGATCCGGAACTTACTGAAAGAAGTAAAGAACAAGCTAAAGAGATGAAAATTTATCCAAATGAATATCACGATAATATGCCAAACGTCTTAGATTGGTTTTCAGACCGTGCTTGTGCCAGACTTGGAAATTGGTTAGGCAGTAAATTACCTTTTGATGACCGTTGGACCGTTGAACCAATTAGTGATTCAACTTTGTACCCAGCATATTATATTGTTGCAAAATGGATTGAAAACAAAACACTTCAAGTTGAAGATTTAACTGAAGAATTTTTTGATTATGTCTTTTTAGGAATTGGTGAGGGTAAAGATTCCTGGCAAGAAATAAAAGAAGAGTTTGATTACTTCTATCCTTTAGATATTAACCTTGGCGGTAAAGAACATAAAACTGTTCACTTTCCTGTTTTTATAATGAACCATGTTGCTATTCTTCCGGAAGATAAATGGCCACGCGGAATTTTTGTTAATTGGTGGGTTACTGGCAAAGGTAGTAAGATTTCTAAAAGTAAAGGTGGCGCTGTACCTATCCCTGAAGCTGTAGAAAAGTATGGTGTGGACGCAATGCGGTTATATTATGCTCATATTGGTAGTCCACATATTGATGTTGTCTGGACAGAAGAAATTGTTATGAATTATAAAAATGCGTTGGAAAGGGTTTACAGTTTGGTTGAAAATCTTAAATCTCTTGAAAGAACAAAAAGTCAAACTATTGATTCATGGTTATTATCAAGAGCTAATGAACATATTAAAAAGATTAACCAGGAAATGAAAAGTTATAATCTTCGAGAACTTGCTTCAATAGTTTACTTTACTTTTTATGACGATTTACGTTGGTACTTACGTCGTGGCGGAGATAATAAGAAAACTGTTAAAGAAGTTTTAGACGTTTGGATTAAATTAATGAATCCGATAACCCCTCATTTAAGTGAGGAACTTAATAGTACTAAAGAATTAGTTTCTGTCAGTTCCTGGCCAAAAATTGATGAAGAAAAAGTTAGTTTGAAATCTAGTGCTGGTGAGGATTTAGTGAGGACTGCGATTGAAGGGATGAGAAATGTTCTTAAATTGGCTAAGTTAGAGAAAGCTAGTAAGTATACCTTATTCGTTTCAGAACAATGGAAATACGAATTGTTTAATCTAGTTTCTCAAGAAATTAACGTTACTCGTAATGTTGGTGAGGTTATGAAAAAGGTTCTTGCAGAAGAGGGAATGAAAATTAAAGGTAAAGAAATTGGTAAACTTGTTCCTGCTTTGATTAAAGATGTTTCTAAATTGCCTAAGATGGTAACTTCTCAAGAAGATGAACTAAAAATTATGGGAGAAGCTCAACAGTTTTTAGAGAAAGAATTCTCTTGTACTATAGAAATTGTTAATGCTGATCAGAGTGAAGAAGTGAAAGCTAAATCTGCAACGCCTGGTAAAGTTGGAATATTGGTTGAGTAAAGTTTATTAATACTAATTATTTAACAGTTCTTATGAAAAAGAAAGAGATTATTATTGCGATTACAATTGCGATCATTTTTGCATTATTTATTGGTTATGGGATAGAAGTTTTTGATCCCAGTCCAGACCGAGATGACTTTTGTCCTGAAAAATTATATGACATTGATAATGAAGAAGAATGTTTAGATTCTAAAGGTAATTGGGGTAGTAATTCTAATCAGCCCAGAGTTCCAGAAAAAGAAACAGTAGTTGAAAAAGAATTCTGTTCACCAATAAAGGAGTGTTATGATGATTACGATACAGCAAGAACTCAACACGATAAAATAGTTTTTATTGTTGGTATCATTGTCGGACTATTAGCAATATTTACTGGAGTACTTCTTAAGAAAGATGCAGTAAGTACTGGAATACTTAGTGGTGGGATTTTATTAATCATTTATGGTACAGTAAGATACTGGGAACATGCTAATGATACTTTGAAATTTGTTCTTCTTGGAATTGTTTTAGCAGTACTAATTTGGATTGGTTACAAGAAACTAAAATGAAAAAAGTACCGTTAAAAGTAAAAGATTTTAACAGGGATATTGAACATTACGGGATAAGTTATCATAAGAAAGATTTAGCAATTTTGGTTGAAGATGATAAATATAAATTTGTCTTGATTAACAAAGAACTAGCATTCTTTTATTATGAAAATAAAATCGTACCAACATTGAAATTGTTACAACAGAAAATAATTCTTAAAAAAATTGTTGTGGATATGGGAGCAATAAAATTTGTGGTTAACGGTGCAGACATTATGCGGCCAGGAATTGTTGAAATTGAAGAGGGAATTGCCAAAGATGATTTTATTGTTATTGTTGATGTAAACAATAATAAACCTCTTGCAGTAGGAATCGCTTTGTTAAACTCAGAAGATATGCGTTCTGCTACTGCTGGGAAAGTTATCAAGAATATCCATCATGTTGGAGATGAACTTTGGAGATGGGAATGATAACTAACAAAACAACCAATCAAATAATCTCCAACAAAGAAATTATTTGTAACAACGTTTTCTCACAATCTCTCGGGTTAATGTTTTCCAAAAGAAAAAATTTGATTATGGTCTTCAATAAAGAAAGAAAAATATCTTTGCACAACTTTTTTGTCTTCTATCCCATTGATGTTTTAATTCTAGATGAAAATAAAAAAATTATCGAAATTAAAGAAAATTTCAAACCGTTTACATTCTGGAATTCTAAAAATAAAGGGAAATATTTGATTGAGTTAGGTAAAGAAGAAAGTAAAAAGATGGTTGATTTCGGAAATAAATTGAGTTTTTATTCTAAATGAGTGGTAAGAAAACATTATATATTTGCTCTATTCTATAATGATACTGCCAGTCAAAGATAAATTTAGGGGGAGTTGAGCTTAGAAAATCCATATGGTTCGCTTAAATGCTATAAAACTACCCCAAGCATCAGATTTGTCTGGTGGTTATTTTTCTTCTCAAAAAACAATAAATTACTTAAATCAAAAAATAATTCTTCTTAAAAAAGATGAAAAAAAAGAGGGCTTGAATGAAAAAAGAAACAATTTTAGTTTTCGGTGCACATACTGACGATTTTGTTATTGGTGCTGGTGGAACAATTGCTAATTATATTAATGAAGGTAAAAAAGTTTATTCAGTAATATTTTCTTTTGGTGAACTTTCTCACCCTTGGATGAAAGAGAAGATTATCAAAACTATGCGGGGCAAAGAAACTTTAGATGCTGGTTCTTTGTTAGGTGTGAAAACTATTTTTTTAGGACTTGCTGACCAAAAAATATCTGAAGATTATATTAAGAACAATACAGAAGCTGATTTATTAAAATTAATAAGAAGGATCAAACCAGTAAAAATATTTACTCACAGTATTGAAGACCCTCACCCTGACCACCGTACTGTTAACAAAATCACGATGGAACTTTATAATAAAGTTGGATTTAATCCTAAACCAGAACTTTACGTTTATTCTGTCTGGAATCCGGTTTCTTTTAAAACTAATTGGCCATCATTATATGTTAATATTACTAAAACGTTTAAACTTAAATTAAGAGCATTAAAAATTTTCAAAAGTCAAAAAATTCATGTGGCTTATCCTTTATTCCTGTTAATTTTTAAAGCAATCAAGAACGGGTTGAAAATCAAAACATTGTTTGGAGAGCAATTTTACAGAATAAAATGATTAATATAACAAATGTCGTGGGGTTAAACATAGTGAAGCCCCACTTGAATGAATTTGGTATCAAACGTTTGGCTTGCCCAAAGGTTTGTTTTGGGAACAATTTTATCGAATAAAATAAAATGACTGAAAAAATAAAATTATTATTAGTAGCGGACACATATTATCCAAAAGTAGATGGTACACTTAGATTTTTGGAAGAGTTCATTAAACGTGCTCATTCTAATTTTGAAATTTCTTTACTTGTTCCTGATTTTGGTAAAAAATCTCACCGGTTAAAGAAAAGTTGGCTTAAAGAAATAATTTTTGTTGAACCTTCAAAATATATTCAAGTCTCTGGTTATCCAAACATGAAGCTTTCTTTAAAAAATTTAAAAAAAATAAAAAATGCTTTACAAAATGCGGACTTAGTTTTTGTTCAAGGGCCAGCTTTAATCAGTTATTTAAGTTTATATTTAAGTCGTAGGTATGAGAAAAAAACTTTATTTTATACTCACACTATTTCCTGGGACCTTTTTGCTAAATTTTTCCCTCCGATATTGAACAAGTTATTTTTGAATTTTATCAAAAAGATTTCAATTTACCTTTACAACCGTTGTGACGAAATTATTGTCCCTTACCAAGATTTAAAAACAGAACTGGTTGAGAAAGGTGTTAATACTAAAATGGCTGTTGCCCGTTTAGGTGTTGATATAGATCTCCTTTCTCCTTCTCATAATAAAAAAGCAAGTAAGGAAAAAATTCATATTGGTAAAAATAAAACTGTAATTGGTTACATGGGAAGAATTTCTAAAGAAAAAAATGCAAAAATTTTATTAGAAGCTTTCCGTAAATTGCCTAACCAAGAAAAACTTTTACTTTTAATGGTCGGTGATGGCCCTGAAGAACAGTTGAAAGAATTTAAAGAAACTAAAAATTGTAAAATTACTGGTTTTGTTGACGATGTCCATAAGTACCTTAAAGCGATGGACATTTTTGTTATGCCCAGTTTAACAGAAACTACTTCTTTAGCAACTTTAGAAGCTATGTCTACGGGATTACCGGTAATTGTTACCAAAGTAGGTTTTATGAAAAAGTATGTTGTTAAAAATCATAATGGGATATTTTTTCCACGTAATAGTGCAACATTACTAACTATTAAGATTGAACAGTTGCTTAAAAATGAAAATTTGAAATTGAATTTAGGTAAAAATGCACGTAAAACTATTGCTTATTCATTTTCTTGGGAGCGTTCAATCAACAAAATTAAAAGGATTTTATTGGAAGAATTTTATCGTGAACAATAACAGAGCATATACTTTATATGGGTAAATCTTAAAAAGAAACATTGAAAAACTTAAATTAAAATGGAAAACATTGTATTTACTGGGGAAAAGAATTCAAATGGCGAAGAGCTTGATCCTGAACAAGAAGCTTTCATGAGTGGTTACACTGAAGATGAAAAGGTTGAAGAATGTGCAGAATGTGGAGCAGCGATTCGTCCAGACAAAAAAGTTGTTAAAGAAATTAATGGTGAAAACTTAGTTTTCTGTTCAGAAGAATGTGCTGCTGAATTTGCAGAAAGTGCTTCTGAAGAATAAACTTTTTTTGTCTTTTTTATTAATTGTATTCTTACATTTACTTCTGCAAAGCTTTCTCAATTTTCGGTAAGCTCCAACAGTTCAGGATGTTTTTCTTTTCTGCCCAACCACGTCGAGCACAAAGTACTGCTAAAGGATAATGTTCTAAACCGCTAAAATTATGAGCATCAGTACTAATCGCAACTTTACAACCATGACCAAGAGCGGATTTAACATTTTCACCATTAAGGTCCATCCGTTTAATTGAAGAATTGATTTCTAAAAAAACATTTTGTTCTTTAGCAACAGAAAATACCTTATTTAAATTTATTTTAAGTTCAGGCCTTTCGTTAAGTAAACGATGAGTTGGATGGCCAAGAATATTTATCGGATAATTCTCTAATGCAGAACAAACCCTTTTAGTCATTTTCTCTTCAGACATTTTTGTTGCCATATGGATAGAAGCTATTACCACATCCAACTCTTTCAACTTTTTTACTGGTAAACCTAAACTTCCATTTTTAAGAATATCGATTTCAACTCCCGAAAATACTTTAATTCCTACTTTCTTCCTTACCTTTTCAATTTCTTTCAAATAACCAACCAATCTTTTTTCATTTAATGGATGAGCAATAGTAATATCTCCAAAATGGTCGTTAAAAGAAATAAATTTAATTCCCATCTGTTCAGCTTTCTGGGCCATCTCCAAAATTGTTTTTGTACCATCACTCCAGTTACTATGATTATGAAACAGTCCTTTAACATTTTTGTTAACAATTAACTTCGGCAATTCTTTAACTAAAGCTGCTTTAATCTCACCAGTATTTTCTCTTAATTCTGGTGCAATATATTGCATTCCTAACTTTTGATAAATGTTTTCTTCTGTTCTTCCAGCAATCCATTTCTTTGATTTTAATTTAAACAAACCGTATTCACTAAGTGTATAACCTTTCGATAAAGCAATTTTTCTTAATTCAATATTATGTTGCTTGTTACCAATAAAATATAATAAAGCAGAACCAAACTCTTTTTCTTTAACAACTCGAAGATCTACTTGCAGGCCATTACTTAACCTGATTGAACTTCTTGTAGTTCCCTGAGAAATAACTTTCTTTACATCTGGTAGAGATACAAAAGTTTCAATAACCTTATTGGGTTTTGAAGAAGTTACCAAAAAATCTAAATCGCCAATAGTTTCTTTTCCCCTTCTAAAAGAACCAGCAACTTCAATATTTTTAACATAACTTAACTTTTTAAAATCGTTTACAATCTCGTTAACAATTGGTTGAAGATGAGCATAAAGAAACCGTTTTGGTTTAGATTTTACAAAATTTATCCCTTCAACAAAGTTGTGTTCAGTTTCTTCTCCAAACCCTTTCAGTTTGACAAGTTTTTTTTGTTTAATTGCTTTCTGAAGGTCTTTAACATTTTTAATTTTTAATTTTTTGTAAAGGTACTTGATTTTTTTTGGTCCTAGTCCAGGAATTCTACCTAATCCCTCAATATCAATTTTAGTTTTTTTCTTTAACTTTTGGTAATACTTTAATTTTCCCGTTTCAATAATTTCTTTAATCTTTTCGGCGATATGTTTACCTACTCCGGGAATGTTTTCTAATTCGCCACGATTATAAATATCTTTAATATCTTCTGATAATGATTCAATTGCTCTGGCAGCGTTCCGATATGCCCGAGGTTTAAATTGTACTTCTTCAAGCTCAAGAATGTTGGCAATATTGTTCAGGATTTGTGCTATCTCTAAGTTTTTCATCTTACCTCTTTTAACAAATAGAAGTAAGTTTTGCTATATAAAATCTTCTGCTAATGATACTTCTTAGCTTCTTCACAACGTTCCTCGGCAACTTTTGCTAAACTTTCATACTTCTTTTTAACTCTGTTTTCATCTGAACTAGAAGCCATAAATTCAAAATATTCTTTGATAACATTTTCTGTCTCTGCTTCAGACTTATACCCCGCAGCATGAGCAAATTCGTGTGCTAAAACATATTCAGTAGTATCTTCATGATTTAAATTGTACTTGTTAGCTAGTTCACCAATTCTTTCAGTAAAATCTTTTCCGTTATAATTGCTCAGGATAATCCCTTCAATCCCGTCATGTAAAACTGCTGCCACCACATTTTCCCCTAAATCTCCTGCTCCGTAACCTTTAATTTCAATCGGTTTTTTACTTCTTGTTCCCAGATATTGAACTAAACTTTTCCCTTCATCAGAAGAAAGATAATTTTCTACTATGCTTTCCATTTGTTTAGCTTGACTAAGATGTTGATTTGGTTGATCACTAGAATAGAGATTAACATTTTTATTGTTATCAATAACTGCCATCCCCATAGCATAAAGTTCCGGTTGAGACGTTTTTGTATTCATAGCAGTATAGAAGGCAAAGAGGTTTATATCTCTTACTAACGAAAGTGCGACAAAAATATCAAAAAGATAGATATCATTAAGAAAGGAAATATTTAAATATCCCTCTACTTTACCAGAGGCTATGGCAAAAAAAGAGAAAGAAGTTCCAGAAGCGGTTAAAGAGTTTTATGATCGGCATGACAAAATGGAAAAACTTTTGGCTAATACCAAAAAAGTTCATTCTGATGCTTATAGTGTTGCTGCAGATGTACTAAAGAAAGATGATGATGCAGAGTTTGACCCTAAGTTATTAGATGATGTTAAATTTCAAGATAAATTTTTAGACAAAATGATGGACCATTACATTAATTTTGCTATGGCTAAATTGAATATTAAAGAAAAACCTAAAAATGAATTTGAAGAAGATGTTATCTTACAAAAATATATTGGTGTTACTAAAGCAGAGATGCGTAAAATTTTAAGACAAAATAAAAGTGGTTATACTCAAGAAACACATGAAAAGAAAAGAGATGAGTTGATAAAAAAACAACAAAAAGAATTAATTCCTCTACGTCATGGTCACATGGACAAATCTAACATTGAGGATATTTTGAATCATACTAAATCCGGAAAGTATTTTGTTAAAGATAATGTTGAAACTGTTGATTCTGTTGTAGATTTATTAGACTTGTATCGTGGAAAAGGTGAAATTGCTTTATCTGATCTTGTAAAAATGGTTCCAGACTTATACTTAACTGAGGGAGCTAAAAAAGAAGCAAAAGCTTTGAAAGATCAATACAAAAAAGCATAATTTTTTCTTTTATTTTAAGAATTCTACTTCAATTTCTAACTGGTCAGCAGTAGGATATTCAACCACAATTGCTGGAAGTAAGCCAAAACTAGCAAATTTGTTCCTATTTTTTTTAAGATTCTTTTTAGATAATAAAATTCTTGGCTTATCTGAATCTAATAAAATTTCATTATCTTTCAGTTTCAGTTTCTTTTTAACCTTTTCAAATAAAGGTTCTAATTTTTTAACAAACATTTCTTTATCAATCTCTGCTAACTTCTCTCGGTAACCAAACCCTGGCTTTAATTCTTCTAAATATAAAGCACCTCGGGTTAACATTCCCTCTTTATCAACAATATCAAATTTGTGGTGAGAATGTTTAGCTTCCCGTTTAATTCTTTCAGCAAGTTGAGTTGCATCTTTAAGTTTAGCAGTACACAAATGAACATTAAGTTTGTAATTTTTCTCTTTAACATATTCAATCAATTTTAAGCCAAGTTCTACACTACCTGCAACTCCGTAACTTAGTTGATCTTTAACTTTAAAGTTCATCTCTAACAACTTTGATTGTTTATTATCAGCAACTTCTAATTCGTTTAAGTTTAGAAAATCTACTTTATCAACAACGAAATCAATCATCTTTTTAGAAATTTTATCCTTGCCAGGAATGAGTGGAACTTCTACACCTACTTGCCAGGGAAATTTTCTTGCTAACTCTAACTTGTTCCATGCTTGTTCAGAGTTTAAGTCTAAATGAAACCTGATTTCGTCTAACCCTGCTTGGGATAATTTTTGTAAATTATCTTCAGAAACTAATCTTAAAGAAGTGTAAAGGTGAATATGGAACTGGTTTCCGAACTTACTTTTTAACTTTTTAATGTAACGGACAGTTCGATCAATCTTAACTAAAGGATCGCCACCAGTTATTCCTGCCCCTTGAGCTTTCATTAATTCTGCTTCTTTAATCAAATCTTCAGAATTGTTAATTTGCCTTTCATTAGCAAAAGTTACATCTTTTTGAAATTTTTGTTCAGATACTGGACAAAAATAACAGTTTCTGGGACACAAACCCGTAATGAAAATTACTAATTTTTCTCCTTTTACACAATATTGGCATCCTTTAGCTAATTCTCCAATATTGTACGAAAAATACTTGTTTTCTTGCATTAACCTATTTTTTTTGAGAAATCTTTATAAAACTATTCCCTCATCGGCTAGTTAAAATGGACTTATACAAAACTGTAAAATTTTCTGATCTTGAAAGTTGGATCAATTCTGGAGTTATTCCACCACAACAAGAATTTGTTAATAATCCTATCGATGCAGTAACTGTTTGTGAAAGAGCTGTTAATTTTGATGAAGATATTTCTTTAGTGTTAAAAGTTGGTTATGAAGAACATCTTTTTGATAAACAAACTTCAGAGTGTTATAACAATTGGAGATTGGTCAGTTTAAGTGAAGTTGATTATGATATTTTAACACCAAGAGAAGCACTTAAAATTAATAAATAACTGCTACCACAACACCTTTAACTTGTGGAAACCTAATTTTGAAAGGATCTTTGAAGCGGTTATTATCACCTTTAACAGTGTAATAAGTTCCTTTACTATCTTTTCCTTTTTCAATTACTCTATGAATAAGAATACCGTAACTTGTTTGGTATGATATTACATCTCCTACGTTAATTGCTTCTGGACCTTGAGGCATGATTTCAATTGCGTTAGATTCTTTATCAATGAACGGGTCCATAGAATTAGTATCAGTGAAACCTGACCAGCTCGCATTTTTTATATCGAGAATTATTCGATCTTTGTAAACTTTAATTTGTTCTTCTTTAATCCAGTCACCGGGAGAATAAATTTCCTGCCCACCGAAAAAACTTGCTGGGATTTGTTTATCTGAGAATGATATAACTGCTAAAGATGAAAGTATAAATAGTACAAAAGATAAGACTAAAATCCTCTTTGGCCACCCCATGAGTAACTATTTTAGAGTAGTTGGTTATTTAAAGATATAGCAAGTTGGAAGGTTATATTAAATTAATCATTTTTGAATGGCTGTTCTAAAAATAAATTCACATAAAACTTTCTAAACTTAAATTAATAATCCCTTCTTTTGCTTGAATTTCTTTAAAAGATGGATCAATCTTGATAAAAAGTTGGTTGTTACAGAAATTTCTGGTTAATGGGATTCCTTTACTTACTAAACTTGAAACGCAGTCAGGAATTACAGATAATGGTAATTTAGATTTGTTAGCAATTTCTTCAAATGATAAAGCTGATTCTTCAGTATAAAGTGTTAAGAACATTTTCTTTTCAGTATGATCTAATGGAGAAATTATTGGTTTTGGTAATGGCATGCCGAGACCTAATTGAACATTATCCATCCTTTGATTAATTTTTTCAATCTTTAAATCTAACTCTTGTAAATAATCAAACATTGATTGGATTTCAGAAGTGTTTTCGTTAATGCCTTGAAGATGTTCTTCTAAAGCTTGCTTAATACGTTGAAATTCTCCGCGAATGTTTCTAACTAAATTTGTCATTTTAAATGAAATATGGCAGATTCTAAAATCTACCTTTTATTTCTACCACCCACCGAAAATTAACAAATCTTTAAGGTTTAAATATGTTTCTATTTTGGAAAGTATATCATTTTTGAGTGGTCAGAAAAGGTTATTAAAGAAATTAATTTTCTGAATGGTTCAACTTGAAAAATAATTATTAATTGTTTTTAAAAACTGATAAGCTTTTTAAACAACTCCATCTTCTTCTTATTATTTATGGTCAGATCAAAGAAAGATTTAGAAGTACAGTTAAGTAAATTGAAGAACTTTGAAGAGCCATCTTTAGAACTGGAACAGTATCCAACCCCGGACAAAATTGCAGCAGATTGGGTCTGGCAAATGGCTTTACGCGGAGAAGTTGCGGGAAAGACTTTCTTAGATGCAGCTTCCGGTCCCGGTATTTTAGGAATTGCTTTATTGTTAATGGGTGCAAAGAAAGTTTATTTTATTGATTTGGATGATAAAGCAATGAAATTATGTATAGATAATTATAATCAAATAAAAGAAGAGTATGAAATTGGTGAAGCAGAATTTATTATTGAAGACATTTCTTTGTTTGATCAGGAAGTAGATATAACTGTTCAGAATCCACCGTTTGGAACTAAAACTGAACATGCAGATAAAAAGTTTTTAGAGAAAGCGTTCGAAGTATCTAAAATAGTTTACAGTATGCATAAGTATACAACTAAATCTTTTGTTGAAGCTATTTCTAAAGATTTCGGTTTTGAGATAACTAACTTGGTAAGGTACGATTTTCCGATTAAAGCTACGTTCATGCACCATCAGAAACCAGTACAGTTAATAGACGTAGGACTGTGGAGAATGGAGAAAAAATA
The DNA here is from genome assembly GCA_964594395.1 of uncultured Methanosarcinales archaeon. Taxonomy (GTDB): domain Archaea; phylum Nanobdellota; class Nanobdellia; order Woesearchaeales; family GW2011-AR9; genus CAZQLW01. The sequence continues at coordinate 52,277 of CAZQLW010000001.1, forward strand.
AAATGTTTAAAGAAATTATTAAATGGGACATTTATGAAATTAGAACTATTTCTACACCCATAAATGGAGTTATGCTTCGAGGAAGAATAAGAAAATTTTGTTTAGAGAAAAACAGAAATGTTCTTGCAGAAAACACTGAAGATATTGAAAAGTCTGTCAGATTTGCAGTTCCTACAGGAGAGGATTCTCTTGAAATTGAAAATTTATTAAAAAGTTTCTTACCAGACGTAACTATTGAATTAGTTAGGAAAAATGTTCCTAATCCGGTCTTATCTAAGTTAAAAGTAAACATTGAAAGTAGGTATACTTTGTGATCTTTAACTTCTACTATCCTTAAAATCACCATCAACTTTATAAATAAAATAAATTCTTTAGCTTATTATGATCTGTTTTATTGCTTTAATCGTCTTTGGTATCCTGGGAATTTTCTCAGCTACACATAGAAAAATCGCTATTGAAGCTTTTGACTGTGTATTTCGTAGAATTACGTTAAGAAAATGTACCACTGGATTAGATGTCAGGTTAAAAAGTAAAATTGCTGGTAAACTCTTACTTAAAACTCCAAAATTAGGAAAATTAATCTATAAAAATTTTGAAATATTTTCCTGGCTATTTACAGTTTTATTAATCCTGAGCATAGTTTGGACTGGGATTTCAGGTTACAATTATTACGTTTACGGAAATTGTAACGGCCCTAGTGTAGAAGACCAGGGCGGATTATGTTTATTTGATCCTACCGGAAGTAATGCAGAAATTTCCACTTGTGGTAATGAAGATATTGCTCAACAAACTATCGGTTTTGAACCTACTTTGAATAATGTTGATTTATCATTATTTCCAACATATAAACCTCAAGAAAGTAAAGATAAATTAGTTTATGTGGGCTGTTACACTTGTGTTAATACTAGAAAAGTTAATCCCACGATTAACAAACTTGTCTCTGAGAATAAAGAAACTTTAGAGTTTACTTTTATCCACCTTCTTTTAACTAAAGAACAGGAACATATCTCTAAAATTGAAAATTGTTTATGGGAAAAGAGTGAAGGTGACTTTTGGCGGTTCCATAATGCTTTAATGCAATTTTCTATTGATAAAGTTAAAGATAAAAATAATGTTGTAAAACTTTTAGATGTTATCAAAGAAACAGATAAAGAAGATATTTTATCATGTTCAGAATCAAAAGAAGCTGATGAATTGTTAAATTTACAATTGAACGAAATTAAAAAGATGAACCTGGAAGGCACACCAACAATTTTTGTTAATGATCAAGTATTCATTGGACCAAAACCGTTACGTGTTTATGAGAAACAATTAAGTACAGATATTGATTGGTTCGGCATGGGGTTAATAGGTTTAGGCGTTCTTATTGTATTAGTTATGATTTATTTTGCTGTATTTAAGAGGGATTAAAATGTTAGAATCAATCTTCGGAAAGAAAATAGATTTCAATGAACTAAGAAAAGATTTTACTATTCTAAATAGAACTATTAACGAGAAACCAATAATCTATTTCGATAATGCTTGCATGTCATTAAGGCCGAAACAAGTTTTGAAAGTAATGAACGAGTATTATAACAAGTTTCCCGGCTGTGCTGGAAGAAGTAACCACACAATCAGCGAGGAAGTTAATAAAGCGGTTAATAATGCTAGAGAGAAAGTTGCTAAATTTTTCGGTGCAAAACCAGAAACTGTTGTTTTTACTAAAAATTGTACAGAAGCAATTAATTTGGTTGCAAATGCTTTTCCGTTTGATAATGGTGATGTTGTTTTAACTTCAGATAAAGAGCACAATTCAAACTTGCTACCTTGGTTAAAATTACAAAAAGAATGGAAAATTAAACATGACATTATTGAATCAGGACCAAAGAACGAGTTTTCTATTGATAATTTGATTACTAAACTAAACGAACATAAAGGTAAAGTTAAATTGGTAAGTATTGTTTATACCTCTAATTTGGATGGCGTTACTAATCCGGTGAAAGATATTATTAGAATCTGTCATAAACATAAAGTTAAAGTCTTGCTGGACTGTGCACAAGCTGCATTACATCACGAGATTAATGTTAAAAAAATTGATGCAGACTTTATCGCTGTATCTGCTCATAAAATCCTGGGTCCGAACGGTGTTGGGGCTTTGATCAGCACAAAAGAAAATTTGGAAACGCTTAAACAGTTCTTGGTTGGCGGTGAAACAGTATCTGATTCAACTTATGAAGACTATACTCCGGAAAAGATTCCTGAAAAGTTTGAAGCTGGATTACAAAATTATCCGGGAATAATTGGCTTTGGTGAAGCAGTAAAATATTTAGAAAATATTACCATGAAAAATGTTCAGAAACATCTTTTGCATTTGAACGAGATTGCTACTACAGGACTGTCTGAAATTGAAAATGTTCAAATTCTTGGTCCGAAAGAAGCAAGTAAACGGTCAGGTATAGTATCGTTCATTATTAAAGACAAAAATATTCATGAAATGTCATTATTGCTTAACAACACTTACAATATTATGGTTAGGTCAGGAGCACATTGTGTTCATTCTTGGTTTAACCGGGAAGAGAATGAAAAGTCTGTTTTCAAAGATGGAACTGTTAGGGCAAGTTTTTCTTTCTACAATACCGAAGAAGAAGTTAACGAGTTTGTTAAAGCGGTAAAAGAAATTAGTGAGTTATGAATCGCTATGTTTATGGGGAAAGTTTAAATATTATTATGCTCATCTACTCTTAAAATGGCAGTTACACTAGAAAAACTTGATAAGGATATTAAAGAGATTAAATTAGAATTAAATAGAATATCTCATCTTCTCAAAGAAGATTTTGAGTTGAGTAAAGAAGTAAAAGAAGAGTTAAAGAAGGCCAGAGAAGAACCTTTGTCTGAGTATGTTGACCACAAAGAAGTTTTAAAAGAATTCACATGATGCCATACTCAATTAAATGGCGTAAGAAATCTCTTGATCAATTAAGGAAATTACCTAAATCTGTTTCTAAAAGAATTGTTATTAAGATTAATTTAGCAAGAGATAATCCTAAACGTTTTTTTGAAAAACTTGTTAATGATCCAGGATATAAGATTAGGGCTGGAGATTATCGGGCAGTGGTTGATATTATTGAAGAAAAAAAAATAATTGCAATAAGGTTTGTAGGGCATCGCAGGAATATTTATCAACGCCATTTATAATAAACCGTTTAACTATAAGTTTTTTATTACACAATTATTATAATCTTTAACCATTTCTAATTAAAATAATGAATTTCTATGATACTTTAGTAAACCCAGAATCACGTTTCCCTTATTTAGAAAATATTAGTTCACAAATAAATAATGAGTATGTTTCAAAAATAAAGTATATTAACAAAGTAACAGATTATTGTATGGATATTGATTGTCATCCAAGTTGTAGGAATTTTCTGGTTTCAGGTTTGAAATCAAAAGTTAATGTTTATCCGTTCACATTCGAGAACGATTTTGTTCAAACAGAAACTGATTTTTTATCAATATTAATTGATCATGAATGTTTTCATGCTTTGGAATATTATAATAATCCTCGAATGATCGTTCCTACAAAAAACTTAAGCCTTTTTGACAAAGCAAATTTCATTATTGATTTAGAGTTACGGGCATATAATAACCAGATCCAAGCAATAAATAATGGGAGAAATGTTTCTAAGAAATTTTTAAGCAATTTAGAATCAAGAATTCTAAGAAAAAAAAAATTGAAAAATTCATTTAAGCAGGAAAACATAATCTTCTCAATTGCTTAATTCTTAAATTTCTAACTATAAATTTATATACAACATATACATTTTAGGTAAAACGACAATGGAAAATAGTTTATTTACATTAATTTCGACTAAAGGCAAATACTATTCGTTAGATGATTATATTAACGGCGGGAGGCATTCTTCAGTTTTTAAGGGTTATTGTTCAAATGATGAAAAGAAAGAACACCCTTTAGCAATAAAAGTTCTTCAACCAGAAATGGAAACTAAAAAAGCTGCAAATATGATTGCTAGGGAAGTATACTTTTTACAGAAAACTGAAAGTGATAGTGTTGTTAAGTACATTGACCATTCTTTAACAATCGAAGAACCATATTTAGTGATGGAATTTGTTCCTAACACCCTTAATGATTTGGTAAAAAAAAATTCTATCACTCAGGAAGTGGTGACTGATTATTTACAACAAATTCCAGAAATCTTGATGAATTTAAAAAAATCTAAAGTTTTACACTGTGATTTAAAATGTTCTAATTTAGGTTATAATGATAGAAAAATTAAACTTCTTGATTTTGGGGTTGCAATACTTTTTGAACATTCATTTTTTAGAAGAGTTAAAGAAGTACCTAACTACAATTCACCGGAATTAAGAGATGATTCATGGGTGACTTCAACTTCTGATATTTATAGTGCTGGAAAAGTATTAGAGTTTATGCTTACTGGGAAACTGGAAGAATCAGCAGAAGATTCACTTGATAATATTGAATTAATTTATAATAAAAATTTACCTGATTCATTTAAAACTATCTTTTCTTCAATGGTTGATGAAGATTTTGCTGTTCGACCTAACCCGCAACAATTAAAAGAGATGGCAAATGTTGCTGTTGAAGATTTAAAAAAAGATACTTATTTTACTCCAGAAGTTTTCACTTTTATTAATAAAGAAAAATTATCATCTTACCCTGCTGACTTATTTTTTTAGTTCTTACTTAAAATTCTGACCATTTTATAACCAGCAACAACTAACCAGATTATGTTCAATGCTAAGAAGGGCCAGGCAACTAATGTATAGGCGTAATATGATAACAATCCTGCTCCAAAGAGGTTAAATAAATTGTATTTAATTGTGTTTTGGTTAAAACTTTTTACAAACTCGTCAAGAATGAAAGCTGTGAGAATAAAAATCATTCCTACAATTCCAATGGTTAGGTTTAGCATTTTTTATTTTTATTTTTATTTTGACGGGGTTTTTCTTAATTGTGTCTGTTTGGTTAAAGCTACAAAGTGTCTTCCAATTTGTCGAACAATTTTTTGCTGTTTCTCAGAAGTTTTTAATAAACTTTTCAAATATTTTTTGTGCGGTAAATCCATAAAAAATATTATTTGGTCAAGTGATAAGTTTTGATGTAACAACTCGCTTACCTCCTCATATTGTTGTTGAAGGTCGTTAACCTTTTCAGAGAATGATTTTACTTCATTAATAGTGCTTTTAATGCTCATAAAATCATCGTTAAGCATTTGATTAGAAAGTACTTCAGACCTCATCTCATCACCGTTAAACGTTGACAATTTCATCTCAATTAAATAACGTGAATAATGTTGAAGTTTATTGTTAATAACTTGACTTTCTTCAATATCTTTAAACGTGCTTTGTAATTGTAACAGTTTTTGATTAAGTTCTTTTTTTGTACCCTTATCTAATTTTTTTAGAAACGATAAATGTAAATTAGTATTTTTTCTAAAAGGTTTGATCCAACTGTCTTTAAAGTTTTTAAGATCCTTTTCAATATTTGGCAAACTGTGTACCTCTTTTCTAATTTCTCTTAAATCCATTGTTAATCGTATCCTCTATAATTATAAAAAATTATTGTTGTACTTGATCTTTTTTTGAATTTTTATTGATATGTTTAAGTTCTTTAACATTTTCAACAAATTCTGGAATGACGTCCTTGAAAACTTTACCTACTGCCTTTAATTCTGTACCAACATCTTTCATTTGAGTATCATAATCTTCCAACTTTCCAAGAACTCCCTGATGTAATATTTTGAAATCTTCTTTAAGTTTGCCTAGTTCACTTTCTAACTTTTTGTTTTTATCTTCAAATTCTTCTTTCCAAGCAACAATCTTTTTCACTTCAGCAATTAGTTCATCCCACTTTTCGTCAATCATTCCTTCAGTAATTTCTTCAATTCGTTCATAGATGTTACCTTCCTGATCGGCTGTTGGGGCTGCAGGTTGTGGTTCTCCTTCTACTCCTGGTTGTGCTGGGGGCATAGCCATTCCTGGCTCGTTAGAAGTATTAACTTGTGATGGAGAAGCTGAAGCGTCTGCTTGAGCAATCGCTGCTTGAATTTGATCAGGGGCAATTTTTTCCTTTTTAAGTTCTTCAATGATTAAATTATCTGTTAAACCGCTTTTTCTTAATTCTAATACCTTGTTAACTGGAGGGCCAGCTTGTTGAAATAATGCCATTATTATCACCTGCGTTTTTGTTTTTTTTATTTATTGTTAATTAAACGGAACATGCTTTTCGTTTTTTGGATCGTTTTTAATTTTACTTTTTTCACCTTTCTGAATATCTTCTTTAATTAATAAAATTTTTGTTTCTACTGCTCGGTCTAAATCTTTCTGAGTTACAAAATTTAATGGACTCCACAAGTCTAAATATTTTTTTAAAGTTTCTACCTCTTCCATTCCTGCAGTTTTTTTCAACTCTTTAATGATGAGGTCCATTTTTTCTAAGGTTTTTTCATGTTTATGTTTAATTTCTAAAACATCTTCATTAATTGTTTTAACTTCTTTTGTTAAACTATTTGACCTTTTGATAAAGTCAGTTTTTAATGAATCTACTTCTCTTAAAAGGTTGTTAACTTTACTTTCTAACGCTTTTACCCAGATGTAAAGTTTAGAGTTGTCAAATCCAGACTTTTCTTCAACTTTTACCGGCTTAGGTTTCCCACCAAGATTTAAGTCCATATTTACTTAAATAAAGAATACAATATAATAAAGTTATGTGAGTACTTCTGAGGAGTATTTGTATTTTGAAGAAGATAAATGTTTATTAACGGAATAAATTTAACCATTAAAATGACAAAAGATTACTTAACTGTGATTATTGATTATACAGTAAATGGTCCATTTAAAATTAGTGGAGATTGCAATGATACGGGTAAAATTGAAGTTCTAGAAACCTTTCTGAGAAACCAAATTGGTGCCGGACCAGACCCCCGTAAACCAGATTATAAAGAAACTTATCAAATCTCTCTTCAATGGCATCCAAGTAATGATAAAATTGTAGCTAGCTGTAACACTGGTAATTATGGATTAAGGGATGGAATTCTACAAGATGTTTTGAGAAAAACTTTAAGAGAGACATAATCAGAGCAAATTACTGCCTATATTACATAAATGTCGCACACATTACAAAAATGTAACATCTCTTTAATCAAAACATTTATATACTTATATTACATAAATGTCAGATATGTTACAAAAATGTAGTATTTTGCAAGTTGCAGGTGTTTTCTTTAATGAGCCGACTAAAGACCATTATTTGACAGAAATCAGCCAGAAAGCTAATCTGGCCCATACTGCGGTTAAGAAACATCTTTCAGAACTTAAAAAATTATCTATCATAACAGAACATCATGAAAAAAAAGGCAAAAGAACTTTTCCGATTTACAAAGCAAACATTAACGATAAAGAATACAAAAAACAAAAGAGAACTTCTAATTTAATCCAGTTACAAGAATCGAAATTAATTGAGTTTCTAAAAGACAATTTAATGCCAAATTCAATTGTTCTTTTTGGAAGTTATCAAAAAGGAGAAGATATTGAAGATAGTGACATAGATTTATTTATTGAATGTAAAAAAGAAGAAATAAACCTCAATAAATTTAAAAAGTTACTAAACAGAAACATTCAATTGCATTTTAAAGATAATTTTAAGACATATCCTCAAGATTTAAAGAATAATATTATTAATGGTTTAATTTTAGTAGGCTATTTGGAGGGTTATTAATGATTATTAACACGCAACCAGATAAAGCAAAAGCAAAGTCTTTAACTGAGATGGCTAAAATCACATTAGAACGTTTAAAAGAAACTAATAAAGAAAAATATCCCTCTAATACTTTAACAGATTATTATGATATTATTAGAAAATTAATGGAGGCTTTAAATGCCTTAGATGGTGTTAAAATAAAAGGGGAAGGGGCACATTTTCAAATAATTGATTATGTTTGTGATAAATACAAACTTCATATTTCTACTAAAGAGTTTATTCAAGATTTAAGAGATTATAGGAACAGAATCTCTTACGAGGGATTTAACGTTAAAGATAGTTTTATTGAATCTAATGCCTCTAAGATAGAAAAGATTATTAGTTTGTTATTAAAATTAATAGATGAAAAAATAAATTAAACTTTTAAAATAAAAATGATGGTGTTGACAGATAAAAAGTGTTTTGAGTACGAAACTTTCCATGAAGGAGAGAATAAGATCCTTAAGGTTTCTTTAGAAAAATGTACTTTCCCTCCATCGATTGAGTATAGTGAATTATGTATGGCCAAAATAATCGATGCCTTATTAGAAGTTACGGGAGTAACAATCATTACACTTTCACAATTAAGAGAATATGAATACGATTATCCGCAGGTTAAACTTCTTCTTGAACTGGCTTTACTTTACAAGAAAATCAATAAAGATGAACGGTACGCTTATTCTGCTTTAGTTACTGACCCTTTACATGAACGGTACATCCGAGGAAGTTATGCAGAATTTCAACGTATAATTTCTAAAAGGTTAAAAGAAGATCCGTTCGCAGCTTTTGTTGAACTGAAACGTCTTGAACGGAGAGAAAAAACTAAACTTAACAATCTTATTGATCAACGGCACGCCACTTCTCAACAAAAGTTTGTTCAAATCATGGTTGACGTTATCCATACAATTGAACAGTTAACAATTATTAAGTTTTTAATGCCGCACACTAAAGATTATAAGTTAGGGGAGAGAACAATTTATGGGATAGTTTTACACCCGACAACTAAGCCCGACTTTATGTATACCAAGCTAGTCATCGCTTACCCAGAAGGTAATTTGAAAGAAAGTTATAATTTCGGGTCTGATAGTGATAAGTGTGAAGTTAACATTTTTGATTTTAATGATAACATTAAAACCCTTTACCATCTTACTCCGCCAGAATTTAAGTATGACGAAGAAGTGTACGAACTTCTTGATGATGCTAAACGAATCATGTCTGAACATAAGCCAACACGTGAAGAATTTGTTGACCCTGAACGGATGAGAGAAGTTTTTTTTAACATTGGTAAGGATTTGCTTAACGATTTACTTGAACATAAAAAAATGAAACTTTCTGATGATAAAGTTGAAGATCTGGCCAGAGCATTATTACGTTACACTGTTGGATTTGGATTAATTGAACTTCTCCTTTCCGATCCGAAAGTTCAGGACGTTAACATTAACGCGCCTAACGGAGAATTGCCAATTTTTATTGTTCACCAGGATTATGGTGATTGTTACACTAACATTTATCCTACTCGGGAAGAAGTTGATAGTTGGGCAACAAAACTGAGATTAATTAGTGGTAGACCTTTAGACGAAGCTAATCCCATCTTGGATACAGAACTTAAAGTTGAAGGGTTCAGTTCAAGGGTTTCAGCAATTACTGCACCGTTAAGTCCGAACGGTCTTGGATATTCGTTCAGGCGACATAGAGATCACCCTTGGACTTTTCCGTTATATATGCAACCAAAAATCAGGTACATGAATGCACTTGGTGCTGGTTTGATAAATTTCCTGATTGATAATAATGCAACTATCCTTGTTGCTGGTACTCGTTCCTCTGGGAAAAGTAGTCTACTTGGCAGTTTTCTTGTAGAAATGTCCAGGCGGTCAAGGATTATTACAATTGAAGATACTTTTGAACTTCCACAAGAATCGTTACGTATTTTAGGCTATAACATTGAATCTTTAAAAGTTGCTTCTGCTTTATCATCTCCGGGAAGTGAAGTTGATCCTTCTATAGGAATTAGAAGTACCCTGCGTTTAGGCGATTCAGCAATTTACGTGGGTGAAGTTAGAAGTACTGAAGCTATTGCCCTTTTTGAAGCAATGCGGGTCGGTGCTGCTGCAAACGTTGTTGCGGGAACGATTCATGCAGATTCGCCTTATGGGGTTTATGACCGGGTTGTTAACGATATTGGTGTTCCAAAAACCAGTTTTAAAGCGATTGACATTATTGTTGTTACTAATCCAGTAATTTCGGGACTGAAAAAGTATAAACGAATCCTTAAAATTACTGAAGTTAGAAAACTCTGGGATGAAGATCCGTTGAAAGAGAACGCTTTCGTAGATTTAATGGTTTATGATCCAAAAACTGACCAGTTGGAAATTACTGACGATTTGATTAACGGCAATTCTGACATCTTGAAACGGATGGCCGGTAAAGTTAAAGAGTTTGCTGGTGATTGGGATGCTGTCTGGAATAATATCTTGTTAAGGGGCGACTGTAAAATGGCAGTGGTAGAGTTATTTAACGAGACTAAAGACGAATCTATTTTGGAAGCAGAGTTTGTTACTAAAGCTAACGATATGTTTCATTTAATTTCTAACCGGATTAGAGAACAAACAGGTAAAATGGATAATAAACGAATCCTGTTTGAGTATAAAGAATGGTTAAATAAGGAAGTTAAGAAGAAAGACGAGTTTGAGTGATAATTTTTGATAAATATTTAACATTATCTTTTTAGTTACAAAAATAATTTAAACCAGCACATTCTCAAATTAAATAATGGTAGATAAAGGTACTTGTTTAAGGTATTATAAACGTGAAGATGTCCAGAAAGCGATGGTTGAACATGCTCAAAATAAAGAGCTTGGTGTTCGTTATGGCGATGGTTTTGGTAAACGGCCAGACGTTTTAATGTATCCTCAGGATGTTTTAGAGTTAGCTAAACAGGGGGTAACTTCTTTTCATGTTAGTGAAGAAGTTTGGGAAAATCCGTTAATTTTAAACAGTGATATGAACAGAAGAGAACAAGACGAGTTACGTATTGGTTGGGATTTAGTTCTTGACATTGATTGTCCTGATTGGGAAATATCTAAGTTAACTACCTATTTGTTTATCAAAGCTTTAAAAGAAAATGGGATTAAAGAAATTTCTTGCAAGTTTTCTGGAAATAAGGGGTTCCATATCGGTGTTCCGTTTGAAGTGTTTCCTAATGAAGTTGTTGGAAAAAAAACAAAAGACATTTTTCCTGAAGGACCAAAAAAAGTTGCTCAATATTTGTTAAACACTATCACTACTCGTTATGTTCAAGTAAAAGATAACAAAATATTTTTTGATAATGATTATTCTTTTAGTTTATCTGAATTGAAAGAAAAGTTTGGTGAACAGCAATTTTTAATTAACCAGTGTGCTAGTTGTCAAAAAGAAATAAAAAAAATTAAAGAAGAAGTGATAGAATTTATTTGTCCTAAATGTGAGGAGAGGGTAGTTGCTGACCAGGAATTTCTTAAATGTAAAAAATGTAATATCTTGATGAACAAAATGGAACAAACAAAATCTTTATGTCCCTGCGGTTCAAATGAATACAATTCTATTTTTGACCCTTTATCTATTATTGAAGTTGATACTATTTTAATTTCATCACGTCATTTGTATCGGATGCCATACTCGTTACACGAAAAATCTGGATTGGCAAGTTTACCAATAATTCCTAAACAAGTGATGGATTTTGAAAAAAGTATGGCTCACCCTGATAAAATTGTAGTTTCTGGAATTAAGTTTCTTGATAGGAACGTTTTGAAAGAATCTGCAAGGATGTTGTTAGTTAACGCTCTTGATTTTGAAGTCAAGATTGAAGAGGATCGAGATTTTGGTAAAGAAGTTAAGTTTGAAGAACTAAAAATTGAAAGTCCGATTAATGAAGAGTTTTTTCCACCATGTATTAAAAAAGTTCTTGATTCTGGCTTGGAAGATGGTAAGAAACGGGCAATTTTCATTTTAACAAATTTTCTTGGCAAGATTGGTTGGAACAAGAAAGAGATTGAAAATTATCTTTTAAAATGGAACAAAGAAAAGAATTCTGGGAATTTACGTGACAATTATATTGTTAGTCAGATGAAAAGTTTTACTGCTGGTGCAAAATTACCGCCGAACTGTGATAATGAAGCTTATTATACGGGAATTGGTATCTGTTTACCTGATACTTTATGTAAAAAAATTAAAAATCCAGTAAATTATACCATTATCAGATGGAAAAGACATTTAAGGGATAGAGAAGAAGATAATCGTCAAAGCAGTAAAAGTAAAACTAAAGAAAATAAAAGTGAAGATAATAAGAATTCTGAAAAAAATAAAAAAGAAGAAAAATTTGAGTAAATTTTATATAATCTGACTTCTTTGAATCTAGAATTATGACTAAAACGTCTATGAACAATTATCATTGGCATTATTAATTCTTATTACATTAGTCATTAAACTATAACATTACAATTTTTTTGGAGGTTAAAAAATGAAAGATAAATATTTGATATTTGATATGGACGGTACGTTATACCAATTTGATAAAGGTAGGAACAAAGATTTTGGTAGTTCTATCTTTTATTCTGATTTAAGACAAAACATTTACCAATTGTTTGTTAAAGAGTTTGGATTTACAGAATCTGGTGCAATCAATGAATATAAAAGAATAAAAGAAACATATTCTCATATTAGTTTGGGTGTTGAAAAAGAGCATGGTTTTAATAGATACCAATTCTTTGAAAACACCTGGAATTTAAATCCAGAAAACTATATCGGTAAAAATATGGCGCTTAAAGATATTTTTAAAATTTTAGATGGAAGAGTAGCAGTCTTAACAGCTGCACCAAGAATATGGGCAGAAGCTGCTTTGAAATATTTAGGTATTTATGAATTTGTTAAAGATAAACTATTTACTGGCGAACCAGATTTAAGAAAACCTAATCCGGAAATTTTTGTTAAAGTAGCAAAATCTTTAGGTACAGCTCCAGAAAATGTTTATTCAATCGGTGACCAGGAACATTCCGATATAATTCCTGCAAAACAGATTGGAATGAAAACTATCATTGTTGGTTCAAAGAGCGAACATGCAGATTATCAGATTAATACTATTAATGAACTTATTCCAATAATTGGAGGTAACTTAAAATGAATCCTTTAGTAAAATTATGTCAGGATTTAATAAAAATAAATTCTGTTACAGGTAATGAAAAAGAAATCCTTCTTTTTATTGAAGAAATGTTAAATAAGGAAAAGATTGAATTTCAAAGGATTACCTTGTCTGAAAATCGTTGGAACATATTTGCGGTTAAAGGTAACAAAAGGCCGGGAACACTTTTCTGTGGACACTGTGATACTGTTCCTTTCAATGATTTGTGGACTAGAGAACCATTTCATGCAGAAATTGAAGGAGACAAATTGTTCGGCCTAGGCTCTTCGGACATGAAATCCGGATTAGCAGCAATCATTTACGCTTTCATAAATACCGATTCAGATAATCTTAACGGTTTATTAATTACTGTTGGTGAAGAATCAGGTAATTTTGACGGGATGAAAGCTGCTACCAAAACAGATTTGTTAGAAGATTTTAGTGAAGCTATTGTTGCCGATACTTCTGGAATGGAAATAGTAGTTGAACAATCAGGAGTATTTGAAGTTGAAGTTACAATTACTTCTCCCGCTAGACATACTCGTGACTTTTATGACAATATTAATCCTATCCATGAAGCTGCGAAATTAATCACAATGATAAATGATAACTTTTCAAAGATTAATTTAGTTTCAAAATTGGGTAATAGACCAATTTTATCTATTAATCAGATTAAGGGTGGTTTCGCTAATAATATTGTTCCCTCACAAGTATCTTTTTTTATTGACCGTCGTGTGTCTCCTTTAGAAAAATTGGAAGATGTAGAACGGTTTTTTATTCAATGTTTTAAAGAAGTGCCAAACCTAAAATGGGAACTAGTTGAAAAGTTACCTTCAGTAAATAACGTTGATTCAAAACTTGCAAAAAAGTTAGTTTCACTTTCAAAATTAGAAGTCACGTCCTCTGCAGGAGTTTCAGAAATAGTTTTTTTGATTGAAAAAGGTATTGATGCGGTATTTTTCGGCCCTGGTACTAAAGGTGAAGCACATAAATCTAATGAATCAATTTTTGTTAAAGATATCATCAGATACAACGAAATTATAAAAAAAATAATGGAGCGATAAAAATGAAACAGAAAATAATAATTGATACTGACCCCGGACATGATGATGCATTAGCAATCATGTTAGCAGTAAAATCAAACTTGTTTAATATTGAAGCAATAACTACCGTAGCAGGAAACTCTACCATTGAAAATACTACTAGGAATGCTAGATATGTCATGAAACTTTTGAATAAAGAAGATATTCCTGTTTATTCAGGTGCAGATAAACCTTTGAAAAGAGATTTAGTTCAAGCAGTAGTGCACGGCAAGTCCGGATTAGACGGAATTGATCCTATAAACGAAGCCAAAATAACTGGTAATGCAGTAGAAAAGATAATTGAAATCGTTAAAAATAATCCTAATGAAATTACGTTAGTGACGTTAGGACCGTTAACTAACGTTTCTCAAGCAATAATTGAAGCACCAGAAGTGATGAAACTTGTTAAAGAGATTGTTATTATGGGTGGTGCAATAAAAGTTCCAGGAAACAAAAATAGAGTAGCAGAATTTAATATCTTTGTGGACCCTGATGCTGCAGACATTATTTTTAAATTTTCGATTAAGAAAACTCTTGTCCCTTTAGATGCTTGTAACCATGTTAAATTATTTTTGGAAGATTTTGAAAAAATTGAAAATGTAACTTTGCGTGAACCAATTATTAAGATGATAAAGCCTTACATTGACAATATTGAAAAAGATGTTGGTGTTAAAGCTGCATTAATGTATGACCCTTTAACAGTTTATGCATTAATTAATCCCGGTGCTTGTAAAAAGAAGGGTTACAATCTTGTTGTTGAAACTAAAGGTGAGCATACTTTTGGGATGACTGTAGCAGAATTAAGGAAAGTAAATGATAGTTTTCCAAACATTACAGTAATAGAAATGATTAGTGAAAAAGAATTTAAAAAAGATTTTGTTAAATATTTATCCGCCGCTTAGGAATGCTACAGCAAAAATGGCGATCAGGAAAATTATTACTAAACCCATCACTTTTGGATGGAATAATGTTGCTCTGGCACTGCCCATGAAGTCTTTCTGAGCAACTCCTCCTTCATCAGTAATGGTAACATTACCATCTCCGTCAAAAGCGGCATCTGTAAATGATTGGCCTAAAACTGTACCTAAAGATGCAACCAGAAGAACTATACCTACACCGATAAGTGTCCATTGTAATGTTTTATCGCCAAGTGCACCCCTGATATCTGATTCTTGGGCACCAAAAATTTGGAAAATCAGTAAGATCAATATAAAGAAAATAATAATTACTGTAAACCAAGGGACCATGAAATTTAGGACGCTAACTAATGTATCAGATAATAAGACCATAAATGCTATTACTACTGCAACGATAGCATTAATTTGTAATGATTCACCTAACGCTTTAGTTTTTTGTAACACTGCAAAGACGAGTGCAAAAACTAATAATACTGGAAAAATAACGTCAAACGATTTCAATAAACTTAAATCTAATACAGTCGCCATTATTTATTTTTTCTCCACTAGTTTACCTAGTCCTTTTCCTAAATCTTTTAATGCATCAATACCTTTCCCTTCTCCTGGTTCTTTAGTAATGAACCAGACAATGACTCCAAAGACAAGGATGATAATCATTAATTCAGTAACCTCGGCCGACCACCAATAAAATATGTTAGATGGACCTACCCAAAGGTTTAATGCTGAGCCGAAAATGTAAACTACAAAAACTATTGCTATTAAAGCAATGATTGGTGATGCGGATGCTGCAAAATCAGCTCCAAAAATACCCATTAATAATAATAACATGATTGCTGCTACTGCAACTAAAGAAATGCTTGGTAAAGTTTCGTTAAGAACCATTACGGGATCATAACCGAGCGGATAATAACCAATCATGTGAGGGACAACAAACATTAATCCTAGCACAAGTGCTACCACCACATTAAAATTCTTTTTTCCATCACCTAAAATATTTGTTTTTTGTAGAACTGCAAAAACAATTACGAATACTAACAGAAATGGTAATAAAAAATCCATCACCCCATAAGTTTGAAAATAACCTGCCAGATTAGCAAAACTTGTACCTACCATTTTAAATTAACCTCCAATTGAAAATTTTAATTTTATCCATTTTAATTTTTTTATTCTTCTTTCTTTTTTTCTTTTTTTGTGTTTGGATCCTTAATAATGTAAAACATAAATCCACTAATAACTAAAAGGAAAATGATTGATGTTGCCCATTGAGCATCCCAATTTTGAAATACTGAAAAGATAATTTCTAAAACTGAATAAGATTCTCCGGGATTAGTTTCTATTTTAATAGCGTTCATAAAAATTGCGACAACACCGATGAACATAAAAATGATGAATGCTTTTGTCCATCCAGGAATTTTATCTATTCCTACAAATTCTTGATCACTGAAAAACACTCCTACTAACATTAAGAAACAAATTGCCAATATTAATAGTAAAACTACGTTTGCCATTACTTCGTTAATAACTGATACTAGTTGTGTTGAAGCAATAACAAGGAACGACATGATAAACGCAACCATAGAATTAAGGTTTTTCTTGGTTAACTCTCTCCCATCAATTTTTTCTACCCCTAAAATTTTAGTCTTTTCAAGGATAGCAAAAACAATTGTAAATACTAATAAGAAAGGTAAGATTATGTCATAGACTCCTAAATCACCTAAAAATTCTATCACTCCACGAAATCCGCTTGCTTCTACCATCTAATTTATCCTCTTTTTATTGTATTAAATTAAAAGATTATAGTATATAAATGTTTCTAAACGTTTCTTCTTTAACTGTTTTTTTTGAACCTAAAAAAACGAAGTCTTTAAATATTAGTTTATTTTGTCTAAATTTCGAGGTGGAAAAAGTTGAGGTGTAAATTATTTATTTTAATATTATTGATGTTTTCATTACTTTCTATTACTGTTTTAGCTGCAGATACGGAGGTAACAGTAACTCCATTAGAGAATCATATTACTACGGCTGAACAAGCTACATTTAAAGTTACAGTTAAAAGTACAGGTAACGAGTTTCAAAGTTATACTGTTTATGCTCTGGAATTAGGTTGGATTATTGATCCACTTCCCCAGGATAGAACTTTTGATTTAAACCCGGGAGAATCAAAAACTACTATTGTTACAGTTAAACCTACTGAAGACTTTAAGCCTGGTGCTTATGCTCCAACGTTATATGTTGATAGTTATCGGGGAAATAATTATAAAACTTATACTAAAAGTTTAAAATTGTACCTTAGTCCAGAAGGACAAATTGAATATTTTCCTTCTTTAACAGTTACAGTTGATATGGACGAAAAAATTAACCCCCAAGAACCAGTTCCTATCAAACTTTTCATTAATAGTCGAAATCCTTTAAATTTAACCAATTTAAAATTAAAAATTCAAAGTGATATGTCTGAATTTCAAAAAGATGTTATTATAGATATTCCACCGTTAGAAAAGAAAACCGTAGAATTCACTATTGTTCCTAGCGAATTTCAGCAACCAAAAGATTACACACTTTTCTTTGTCTTTGAACATAAAGGTCAGACAGTTAAAGTTGTTGAGAAAAAAATTGAAGTAGTTTCATTATTACCTGAATTTTCAGTTAATATTGTTGAAGATATAATCTTTTTTAAACAATTTAAACAAGTTTCAATAACTAATCCTGGTAATGTTTTGAATAAGCAAGAAGTTAAAATCCCCGTTTCTTTTTGGTCGTCTTTGTTTATTAAAAGTCCTGGTAGTGAGTATAAAACTATTGAGGGTAGTAAATTTTTGGTCTGGAAACTTTCTCTAACTCCTAACGAAACTATTAGTGTAAATTATGTAGTGAATTATAGGATATTATTTTATTTGTTACTGGTTATTCTCATTTTTGGCAGTTTTTATTGGTATGTTCAAACTCCGATTGTTGCTAAGAAGTCAGCAATTACTACTAAAAGTGATGAAGAGGGTGCTTTATCAGAGATTAAAGTTACTTTAGAAGTTAATAATAAGTCTGGTAAACCACTTAAAGGCGTAAAAATTACCGATCTTGTTCCCGGAATTGCTAATGTTGAAAAAAGTTTAGAATTGGGAACGTTAAAACCTCAAGAAGTGAGACATGTTAAACAGGGTACAAAAGTAATTTGGTCTTTAGCAGAGATTGATTCACATGAACATCGTTTAATTACGTACAAAGTTAAAGCTAAACTTAACATTGTGGGAACTTTTAGTTTACCACGAGCTATTGTTGAGTTTGAGAAAGGTAAAGGAAAGAAAGGTAAATCCTATTCAAATATATTTCGTTTGAGTAGTTAAGTGATATACTCACTGGACTATAAAAACATTTATATAGAAGTGGCAGTCTTTATAGAGTTAAAAAAGAACAAGTTATAATCAAATATAAGAGAGGGTGTGAAAATGAAAGATTTTTTATTACAATTAAAGGATAAATTTGCAAAACCAATTGAGGACGATGAAATAATTGAGGAACAATCTGAGGAATATCTTGAGTTAGGTTCATCTCCAACTAAAGAAGAACAGGCTAAGATTATTGTTCGTCCGTTCGTAATTGAAGAGTTTGAAGATATTAAAGAAATTTTGGACGTTCTTAGAGAAGGTTCAACAATTGCTTTAGTTAACATTCGACCTTTAAAAGAAAAGGACTTAATTGAGTTAAAAAGGGCGATTTCTAAATTACGAAAAACTTGTGAAGCTATTGATGGTGACATTGCCGGTTTTGGTGAAGATTATGTTGTAGCAGTACCTTACTTTGCCCAAATTTTTCGGAACAAGCCAGTTAATATTGAATAATTTTTTTAATTTTCTTTTTCTTTTCGCTTTTTTTAATAGAAAAACATTTAAATGACATTCTTTTGATAGATTTGTTCATGCCGAGGTCGCATACTCTAAAGCAATTGCATCGCTTTTGGTCGCGCCCTCTCTGTTCATAAACATTCACGCCGAGGTCGCATAATCTGGTACATTTTTGCTTAATCATGGCACAAATGCAGAAAATTGCGCTAGCCTGCTAAGCTGGTTTCCTCACGGATATCTGGGTTCAAATCCCAGCCTCGGCGTTGTGAAACTAGCCGGGGATGGTTCCAGAAACTTTGTTTCTGATATCAGCCTCGGCGTTTCTTTTTTAATTTTTTTTAAATAGAATTAACAATTTCTTATATTTTCAACAATTAACGCCTTTTCAACACAAATCTGTTCTTTATCATAAAGTTTAATTTTTGGCGTTATTTTTACCTGCCTAATCGCTCCGCCAGAAGCGAAATTGTAAGCAACACTACCCATATAAGTTCCTGCTTTACCGATCTTAGCGTTGTTCAATTCTGTTGATTCAGCTTTTAATGTTCCGATAACGTTAATAATTAAACCTTCAATATTAATGTTCACTCCATTTTCTATTGTAAACATAATTTGTTGCGTTGCAACGTTATAACATGCAACTTTTTGTCCGCCAATTTCAGATAAATGTAACCCGATTTCTATCGGGCATTGTGCTTCTAATTCGACTTGAGCTTGTCCAAAGTTCATGATTACTATTCCTAGAGCTACTGCGAAAGAAATTAAAAGTAATGTTGCTACTAATGGTGCTATCCCTCTTTTGTTCATAATTTAATTATGAAAGAGAAAGGAATATATAAGTTTTTGGATGGTAGCTTACCAATTATTATCTAGAACTCTTTGCCAAACTTCTTCAGTTGATTTTGTCCATTCAACGTTTAACCTTTCAAATTCAATTGGTGACCAAATTACTAATTGTGGGGCTGAATAACTGTCATCATATTCAAAAAAAGGAACTTTGGATTCCCAATACTTTTTATAAGCTCGATTCAGGGATCCTGCTATTGGTCCTTTTCGAAGTTCTCTTTCAACATGGGCCCTATCAACAACATAAGCTTTATCTTTTGGCTCTAATTCAAAACTTAGAAGTATAGTTTCTTCTTCTCTACAGATATCGTGCATTAATAATTTCCATAAATGGGGGAATTCTGAATTTTCTAACCATGAATTTGGTTCTGATTCAAGTAAACTTTCAACGACTTTATTATATGCTTCATTTGGAAATCCTTTTAAATTTGGATGAACAAACATTTTACTTGGAATCAATCCTCGGAAATCATTAAAAGGAGTCCTGAAATTTCTATCTACTCCATTCGTATGCATAGATTGATATGCTTTTTGATTAGTGTAATGGTATCCAATCATTTTATTTTTGTTATTCATTTTTATCTTCATTCTTTAACAATGTCATCTAATGATTGTTTATCTGCTTCTTGTTCTGGGGTTTTTGATCCAAAGAATCTTCTGAATCCATCCATTGAAAATTTTCCTGCAGGTGCTAACCACCAACTATTTTTAAAAAATTCCCATCCTGCTTTACCCACAGTTTCAATTTCAAAATCAACTTCTGTGTCTAAAGCTGCTCTGATACCTAATGCACCTGCAATTTGTAACCAATATAATTGAGTTTGAACTAAGTTATGCGCGACTAATTCTGCAGTATAACGTTTAGGAAGAGAACTTTCAGGAGTAACATTTCCTTTTTTATAAGTCCAATCTCGAACTACAGTAAAAATGGGTGAAGTTACAGAATGTACAGCTAAACTTAATCCTCTTGCCATTAATGAAGTTCCTGGAAGCATCCCCACTTGAGAATCCATATACATTCCTAACACAACTTTATTAGCGGCTAATCCTGTCCAATCACCAACAAACTTGTAAGTCTTGTTATCTTTCATCCGTTCGTATCGTTTAGTTCCCACAATATCTTCCATAGTAATATCATATGTAAGAATTTCATATGCACGTGAATTACGAACTTTATCTGGAATTAGCTTCATAGTCTAAAAAATCAAACTTTCTTTATAAACATTTCTCTTAAAACACCACTCAAAAGTAACAAAACATTTATAAAGCAGTTCTATTCTTGACTTTATATTATTCAAAAGGGTGAACATATTGGACACATTTGAACTAAAACGAGAGCAATCAAGGCTAGCACAGAAAATTATTCTTAGAGATGATTTTAGTAGAATTAAAACTATTGGCGGGATTGATTGTGCTGTTATTGGTGATAAAATTTTAGCTTACGTAGTAGTTTGTGAATTTCCTTCCATGGAAGTAATTGAAAAAAAGAAATATTTTCTTACTAATCCTCTTCCATACAAGCCAGGATTTCAAGCATACCGAGAAATGCCGGCAATGATTGAAGCGTTTAACAGTTTAGAAAACGAACCTGATTTGATTTTGGTTAGTGGCACAGGTATTGCCCACCCCAGAAAAATTGGAATTGCATCACATTTGGGATTGGCACTAAACAAACCTACTATCGGCGTTACTCAGAAATTAGTTTTCGGTAAAGTTGATAAAAGTAAAATTATACTTTATAATGATATTGTTGGTTTTGAAATTAAGACCAGAGAACACGCCAACCCAGTTTATGTTTCTCCTGGTCATTTAGTTTCTTTAGGGTCGACGTTAGATACAGTTTCTAAGGTTATTAAGTTTCCACATAAGATGCCGGAACCTTTACATCTTGCCCACAAATTTGCTAGAAAGAAAGCAAAGAAGTTAATGGCAGAAGTTAGTGAATAAAAATTAATAATCTCATTTCTTTATCAAAATATTTAAATAACCTTGCCTATTAGTTCTCGTCTATGGCAAAAAAATTAAAGTTGGATGAAAGTAAACTAAACAAACTTAAAGATTTATTAGAAAAAGGGATCAATCCGTACCCTTACACTTACAATCAAGCAAATCATGCTAATGATATTAATGTAAAATATTCTAGCTTAAAAAAAGAAGAACATACTAAAGATGTAGTTTCTGTTGCTGGAAGAGTAATGTTAAAAAGAGTTATGGGTAAAGCTAGCTTTTTTCATCTTCAAGATCAGTCTGGAAGAGTGCAACTTTACTTATCTAAAGACCTTCTAGAAAATTATAAAATTTTTGCTAAAAAAGTTGATATCGGCGATATTATTGGTGTGGAAGGAAAAATTTTCAAAACGAGAATGGGCGAAGTTACTATTGAAGTTAGTTCTGCAGAAATATTATGCAAGTCAGTAATGATGTTGCCTGAAAAGTACCACGGTTTGAAAGATATTGAATTAAGATACAGACAAAGGTACGTTGATTTGTTCATGAGTCCAGATACAAAAAAAGTTTTTTTAAACAGAACAAAGATGATTAAAGTTATCCGTGAATATTTTGACCAGAAAGATTTTTTAGAAGCAGAAACTCCACTTTTACAAACAGTTTATGGTGGTGCAAACGCTCGTCCGTTTGAAACGCATATTAATGCTTGGGACATGAAAATGTTTTTATCAATCTCGCCAGAACTTTATCTTAAACGATTACTTGTTGGCGGTTTTGAAAAAGTTTACACTATCTGTAAAAATTTTAGGAACGAAGATGTTGACCCTACTCATAACCCAGAATTTACGATGTTAGAAGTTTATGAAGCTTACGTTGATTATCGGACGATGATGCAATATTTAGAAGAAGTGATTGAAAAATGTTGTTTAGCAATTAATGGATCAACAAAAGTCAATCAAACATATCGTGGTGAAAAAGTTGTAGTTGACTTTAAAGCACCTTGGAAAAGGTTATCGATGATTGATGCAATTAAAAAGTATGCTAAGATTGATGTTTCCAAAATGACTGAGAAACATATTAAAGAAGTTGTTGACAGTCATAAGATCGATTATGAAGGTAAATTTAATTGGGGTCTGGGAGTGCAATTATTATTTGAAGAATTGGTAGAAGATAAACTTGTCCAGCCAGTACATATCATTGACCACCCTAAAGAATCAACTCCACTTTGTAAACCTCATCCTAAAGATGATCGGTTAATTGAAAGGTTTGAATCGTTTTGTTTAGGGATGGAACTTAGTAACGCTTATTCAGAATTGAATGATCCTGTTTTACAAAGGAAATTGTTAGAAGATCAAGCGGAACAATTAAGGGCCGGTGCTGATGAAGCTCATCCGATGGATGAAGATTTTGTTAATGCGATGGAATATGGAATGCCACCTGCTGGCGGGTTAGGGTTTGGCGTTGATCGAATTGTAGTTATTCTTACTAGTCAGGATTCTATTCGAGATGTAATCTTTTTTCCTACAGTAAAACCTATTTTAGACGACGAAGATAAAGATAAAAAAAAGAAAAGTAAGAAAAAATAGGTTTTTAATTAGTCATCTAGATAATGAAAAACTTTTTTAAGTTCTTCTTCAATTTCGCCATCGTAAAAAATGTTATAAGTCCATTCATGCATTCTAAATTCAACAATTGAACTTTTATTTTTTAAATTAATAATGAAATGTTTTGATTCTTTTATAAAATCTAGACAAGACTCTGGATCTAAATCATTTAATATAATTCTATCTTTTAATATTTCAAGATTATTTCCATATTTCTCTTTAAGTTCATGAGCAAATTTCAAGAAAAAATGATCAGAACTAATCATTGGGCTTTTTACATCGTCAAATTTTGGTTTAAATAAAGTTAATTTTACTTTAAGATTGTTATCACTAATAAAATTAATGATTTTTTCCATCTCTTCAATGTTACTTCCGCCAGTATAATCTAATATTTTCATTTTTACTTTTAAAAAAATCACCTGTTTATAAATTTAAAAAAAATGTGGACGGCAGATAAGCAGAAATCTTTGGATTTCTTTACCTGCCTTCATTATTTTAAAAAAAATGTGGACGGCAGGGTTCGAACCTGCGTAGACACTAAGTCACAGGGTGTCTTTTAATCATAGCAGTTAAGCTCATTACACCCGTGAACGGCTAGGATTACCCTAAGCCCTGCCCGTTTGACCACTCCGGCACGTCCACTTAATATTGGGTAAATTAGGGTTTTGTTTTATATATCTTACGGTGATTTATATCATTTAAGAAAAGAAAACTTTAATAATGATTAATGTTCGAAACAATAAAAACAAAAATGGGGGATTAAAAATGTCTAAAACTGTTGAAAATTTAAAAACTGCTTTTGCTGGCGAATCACAAGCAAGAAACAAATATACTTATTTTGCTAAAGTTGCTAGGAAAGAGGGGTTCCATTACATTGCAAAAATCTTTGAAGAAACTGCAATGAATGAAATGCAACACGCAAAGGATGAATTTAAACTTCTTAACGGAATCGGGGATACAGAAGCTAACTTGAAAACTGCAATTGAAGGTGAGCATTACGAAACAACAGAAATGTATCCCCAGTTTGCTAAAGAAGCTGAAGAAGAAGGTAACGAAAAAGCGGCAAAGCTATTCCGAGAGATTGCTAAAGTTGAGAAAGAACACGAAGATCGTTACAAACAATTATTGAAAATGGTTGAAGCTGGTAATGTTTTCAAAAGAGATAAACCGATTAGATGGAAGTGTAGCAAGTGCGGTTATATTCATAGTGGTGAGGAACCTTTAGAAAGGTGTCCAAGCTGTAAACATCCACGAGAATATTACGAACCTGAATGTTTGTGTTTCAGCAAAGACTGTGAAGTTTGTTGTGGAAAATAAATAAAGTTAATTTTCTTTTTTTAATTTCTTTATTATTTCAGGGCACAATTTTTCTGCATCATTGTACATTTTACTGTACATAATGACATTATCTCGTGCATAATTTCCATTTCCTACGTTTGCTAAAACGAATCCTTTTAATTCTGCTTCTTTTTTAAATCCTAAACCTGTAAATATTTTTTGAGTTGCTGTATGGAATGTTGCACAGTAAACAGAAGCATGTTCAGTACCAGAATTTTTCACTATTTCTTCAACATAATTTGTTAATAATCTACAATAACCTTTTCCTCTTTTTTTAGGGGATGTTACTGTTAGTGAAAATTCAGTGCTCATATTTTTTTCAGATGTAATCAAAGCCCATGCTGAAACCACTTGATCTTTTTCTTTTAGTAAAAATAATTTCATTTCTTCAAGAAGGGCTTTATATCTTCCTGGAAATAAGATGTCTTCGTAAACTCCTCCAAAAAGTTCTGGAAACCCTATCCTGTATAACTTTGCTGTTTGTTCAATCTCATCATAATTTGTTGTTGCTAAATTTTTAATTACTAAATTTTCATCTATTGTTTTTTCTTCAGTTGTCCAAACTATTTTTCTATCATTTAATTTTCTAATTTTTAAAGATGGTGAAATATTTTTCCTATCATTAATTTTTAACATTTCTGAAATAATCTTTTCATCTAAAGTTAACATTTTTATTTCCTCCTAATCAAAATGTAAAAATAAAAAAATTATTTTTTGTATAGTTCAAATATTTTTTCTAACTGTCCTACGCTAAGATCTTCCAATTTGAACCCCACTCCAGTCAGTTCATCAACTAGTTCTGCTTTTTTTTCAAGTTCTGATCCAGTTTCTTCTGCTGTTTTTGGTTTTACATCTTCTGGTTTTTTGTCTCTCGTATAGCCACTTGGAACAGACCCACCACAAAAACTTGGCATAAAATACTTATGTGCAAACACTGCGGTCATTACTATTCCCATTACTACTATTTCTATCATTTTATTTTACCTCCATTTTATTTTTGTTCGTTTCATAACTTAAGGGGGGTAAATGGCTATATAAGTATTACGGGATAATATTCGGAAAATAAGCGAAATATTTATAAATAATTGAATATTCTACGAAAATAATGAAAAACATTCAACCAAAATTAATTAACCTCTTTAAAGAAGGTTATTGTACCCCTCAAATAGCGAGGGTAGCAAAAAAATTGAAAGAACCATCTACTACCATCCATTACAATATCAAAAAATTAGAGAAAGAGAAAGCTATTCGCACTTACAAAGCAGTATTTGATTATAAGAAAATTGGCGAAGGTTTTTGTGCTTATGTTCTGATTAACTTATCTCCTGATGAATATGGCGACCCTGAAAGGATTGGTAAAGATTTAGCTAAACATTCAGAAATAGAGAGTGTTGATGTTATTACTGGTGATTGGGAGATTATTCTTAAAGTAAGAGTAAAAGATCAAGAAGAATATTATCAATTTATGAAAAATGTAATCTCTCGGAAAGGAGTTACAAAAATAAAAAGTTTAACCTCTTTAAAGCAGGTTAAAACTGAATTTGTGGTGTTATAAAAAATGAGAAAATTAAGCAATATGGAATTAGAAATTAAAAAGATTAAACAAAGGAATAAACGAGTAGAAGCAGATAAAGCTTGGGAAATAAGTTTTTTTCGTCGGATAGTTATTGCTTTAATGACATATTTTTTAGTCGTCTTATTTTTATGGACAATTGATATTGAGAATTGTTGGCTTAACGCTATTGTGCCAACGCTTGGTTTTGTTTTATCAACGTTAAGTTTACCTTTTATCAAAAAATGGTGGACTAACCAAAGGTACAATAATTAGCTTTTAAATTTAAAACAATAGTTTACTTTACAATTAATTTAATAAACAACAAATTTTTCTTTAGTATAAATTATGATTAGTAACAATAATAATTTTATTCGTGTAAATGCAGATTTGCATATGCATGGTCTTTATTCTTCTGCAGTTAGTAAACAGATGATTCCTAAAGTTATAGCGCAACAAGCCCCTAGAAAAGGGTTACATCTTGTTGGAACTGCAGACATTCTTCATAGTAAATGGCAGCAACTGATTAAAGAGCAATTAAAACCGACGGAGCAGGAAGCAATTTTTGCACATGAAAACAAAACAAAGTTTATTCTCCAAACAGAAGTTGAAGATAACAATCGTGTTCATCAAATAATTTTCTTTCCCTCAATGTCTAAAGTAAACGAAGTTAGAGAAGCGTTTCAAAATAAATGTAAAAATTTGGATTCTGACGGAAGGCCAAATATTTTATTAAACGGTACAGAGATTGCCCAAATTTGTTTAGATGCTGGTTGTTTAATTGGTCCTGCTCATGCTTTTACGCCATACTTTGGAATTTACAGTAAATTTAATTCTTATAAAGAATGTTACGGAGATTTATGGAGAAAGATTAATTTTATGGAATTGGGTTTAAGTGCAGATACAAATATGGCTGATCGGATTTCTGAATTGCACAATTTAACTTTTTTAAGTAATTCAGATTGTCATAGTCCTTGGCCAAACAAATTAGGACGAGAATTTAACACTTTTTTGATGCAAGAAATATCTTTTAATGAACTGGAAAAAGTTTTCAAACGTGAACAGGGCAGAAAATCTGTACTTAATGTTGGTTTAAATCCTTTAGAGGGCAGGTACCATAAAACACGTTGTCGAGGTTGTTTAACTTTTTTTGAACCAAAAGATGCTCTTTCTTTAAATTGGAAATGTCCCGGTTGTAAAAATTTTATTAAAAAAGGCGTAGATTTTGGGGTTTCGGAATTAGCCTCTCTAGAAACGGGAGTACATCCTGGTCATCGTCCTGAATATAAGCACATTATTCCTTTAAGTGAAATTATTGCTCTAGCTATGGGGATAAAAGATGCTTGGTCTGTAAAAGTACAAAATGAATGGAAACGGTTTGTTTCTCGGTTTGGAAATGAAGTTAGAGTTTTACTTTACGCTCAATATGAAAAAATGGAAGGGCTTAACCCTAAAGTTGCTGAGTTTGTGCAATATTTTCGTGAAGGGAAGATTAAGTATGTTCCTGGCGGTGGCGGAGTTTACGGTAAACTTGTTCCGCCTGGAGAAGCAGTAGAGATTAAAGAGTTTAAAGAGAAACAGAAAACGCTTGGAGAATTTTAATTTGTTTGATTAATTCTTATCTTTTTTTATGGGTTTAAAAATAGTGGAAATTTTTTCTAAAAATCTTCTCTTTTTGGTTTTCTTTTCTTTTAGAACATTTGTCCTTGTTTCTTTAACAATTTCCTCAGAATTTTGATTTTCTAAACTTTCAACGTTATTAAGGTTGTTTTTGTACTCTGCTAATCTTAATTTTTCAGCAGCAACTTTCTCTTTTCCGTATCCTAAATTGTTAGCAATTTGAATCCTTGCTAATAAGTAATTCTCATCAATTTTATCTAAAGCATAATGGCAAATGAAAGTTGTTTCTTTCATAAAATCGTTTAACATTTCTTTGGTTCTTTCTTTTTTGTAAGGGTTTTCCATTTTAATGAAAAGTTTTGTTACTAATTCATTAATGTTCAGACCATGGTCTACAGCCTTTGAAAACATTTTTTCGGGTAAATAATCTGCTCCCAGTGTAATTGCTGTATTTTTGTTCGATCTTAATGCAAAACCATAAATTTTTTCTTTACGCCCGATAACAACTTTTGCTTTTTCAATGTCTTCATCACCTAACCTTTTTTCTGCAACTTTCAATGCATGATAAGGATTTTTTTGTAATGAATCATTAAACTCTGTCATTACCTGTTGATAATTTAATTCTTTCTGTTTGTTAATATATTCTTTTAATTCTAAACTTTTTTGTTTATTTTCTTTTGAATAAACTTTTTTTCTTTTTTCTTTCTCTTTAGTTTCAAAATTAAGTTTAACTCTAGGGTTGTGGGTGATATCGACTTGACGTAAATAAGTGTCTTCAATCTTATTTTCTAGATCTGGTGAGACTCTATTAAAAAATAATTTTCTTGATTTTTCAACTTCTTCATAACTTGAATCTGGTTGATTAATTGTCTGAAGTGAAGATAATAATCTTTCAACATTATTTTTTGAAATGAATCGATGACCTACTCCTTCAAGTATTTCAGAAAATCTTAAACATTCTTTACCATTACTAACGTATTTTATTGTTTTAATGCCCATTTCTTTAAGTTGATGTTGATAAGTTTGAGCAAGCTGGTTATATTGGTTATAAGTTGGACTTTTTTCTAGTTCTTCGACTTTTGTCCCTAGGTTATAATTTGAATTTGTTCTTAAATTATGTGTTGATTCCATCATTTTATTATATTTTATGAGTAGGTATATAAACCTTTTGGTTATTTTGTAACTCAGTAGTGGTATCAACAATGAAAAAGTTATTACATAGAAAGGAATTACTTCTTATTGAAAAAATGAGGCGAAAGACAGTTTTGAGTTTATTTGTTTTTTTATTTTTTCTAAACTTTAACTTGAATTAAACTTTTCGTAACATATATAAACTACAAAATATTCATTTTACTAAATAATCATAAATTAAATAGAGGTATAAATAAAATGAAAAAAATCATTGTTGTAAGTTTAATTGTGTTCTGCTTGTTGTTAAGCAATATTGCTTTGGCTGAAGAAGTAGCTGAAGAAAGTTCTTGTACTGGATTCTGGGGAAAAGTAAGTTGTGTGCTTTTCGGAGACCCGGTTAAGAAAGATCAAGCTAAACAAGCTCTTGCTGGTCAAGCAGGAAGAATGAGAGATGTTCAAACTCGTGATTCTGCTCCTGAAGTTGAAGAGCTTGAAGATGTAAAAGAAGTACCTGATGCAAAAATAATAACTTTACCTGAAAAAGAAGAAATTAAATGTGTCGATACTGACGGTGGAAGAAATTTTGAAGTTAAAGGTCGGATAAAAGGCGCAGATCCAAAAAATCCTGATCAAGAAATGAATGAAGAAGACAGATGTTCTTCTGATACCAGAATTATTGAATTTGAATGTAAAGATGATTCTTTAATTACTTGGAACGGTTACGATTGTCCTAATGATGGTGTTTGTCGTGATGGTGCTTGTGTTGAACGTGAAGTTGAAATTCTTCCAGCAACTAATGAAGAAGAAAAAGAAATGCTTCCTGCAACTAATGATGAAGAAAGTGTTCGAGAAGTAGAAGAAAAAGTTGTTGTTGAAGAGAAAAAAGTAATCTGTAGAGATACTGATGGTGGTTATAATGTTGACAAAAAAGGGACTATTACTGGCCTGAACATTGATAATAATGAAGTGACTTATACCGATTTTTGCCGAACTTCTCAAAGTGAAACAAGGCTTGATTCCTGTAGCGGTGCTCGTTGTAGAATTAAAGAATGGGGTTGTACAAACAATATTGTTGGTTCAAACGTTTTATCATGTAAATATGGTTGTGGGGATGGTGCTTGTTTAGCTGCTAGTAGAAGTACTGGTAGTGCTGTTGAAGAACCAGTTGTTGAACCTATTGAAGAAAAAACGTTAGACTGTACAGATTCTGACCGGGGCCAAAATATTTATTTGAAAGGTGAAACTTTTAAGCCTGGTGAAGGAACTTTAAAAAATACAAAGGGATTATATTTTGTTGATACTGCACGCGGAAGAACTTGGTCTGATGCTTGTCAATTAAAAACTGAAACTGGTTATTCAAGCATTGATGAGGGTAGGTGTAGTGCCGGTGTTGATTGTTATGTAATAGAATTTTCTTGTAACGCTGACAGTATTAGAAAAGCTTGTCCTAACGGTTGTGTTGATGGTGCTTGTTTAAAAACTTCTCGAACTGTTGTTGTTGAGAAAGAAGCTGAAGAAGTTGAAACCGTTTTTGAAGCGAAAGAAACTAGATGTGCTGACGGTAAAGATAATGATAATGATAACAAGATTGACTGTTTTGATGCTGATTGTTCTCCTGCTGCTGGAGAAATTTATCAAGCCGGTGATGATTGTACTTTAACTAATGATGTACCTACTTGCTGTTTATATCATAGTAGAAAAGCAGGAACTTTTGTTGAATCTTTCGATACTGAATCAATGTGTCTTGGTGCTGGAAGATTCCCAGTAATTAATGAACGAGTTTGTGAAAGAATGCTTGAACAGAAAGGATATGTTTACATTGAAGATGAGGAATTAGAATTAGAAGTTGTTGAAGTAGAAGTGTCTGAAACCAGTGGTAGTAATTATGAAAAGTATAAAGAAGTTTTATCTTCTTGTGAAAGAGAAGGAAATATTTTTGATCACGTAACCGATACTTGTTTAGAATCTTGTCCGCGAGGAACAAAACGTGTTGCATGGGGTCCTGGAAAAGCACTTTTTAGTTGTCTCCCTGAAGAATCTCCTGGCTGTACTGATACCGATGAAGTAGAAAGAGAGTATCAAAAATATTTCCATGTTAATTATGAAGTTAAAGGCACAACTACTGGTATTAATGTAAAAACTGGTGAATTTGGCAGTACGACCGATTTCTGTTCTGATGAAAATACCATTAGAGAATTCTTTTGTTCATATCACGGCCCTGATAAATATTTAACCAGTACTGGTCATGGTCATACCTGTCCAAATGGTGGTGTTTGTGAGGATGGTGCTTGTCTTCCTGGAACTGAAGTTGAAGATTCTGATTTACCTCCTGGATTAGAAGAATTACCTCCTGGATTGGCTAAAAAAGATAAAACTCCTCCGGGCTGGGAAAAAGGCGAAAAATCTGGTTGGGAAGAAGTTACTGAAGTAACTGAAGAAGCAGCAGAACCTTACGCTGATGACTGTAACGGTTGTGAAAGTAATGGTAAATGTTTACCTTTTGGAACTCGGAAAGTTGTTGACGAAGTTGCTAGTTTTTGTGATTTAGAAGGGAGATGGGCTAGCCAAGCTTCTTTAAGTGCATCATGTCAAAACGATTACGAATGTCAAACTAACGAGTGTAGTAACGGTCAGTGTGAAGATCTTGCTAAGAAGTTAGAAGAAACTGAGAACGCTTTGAATAAGTTGTTAGATTTTGTAAAGAAATTCTTTGGCGTTGAAGAAGAAACTTTTGTCATTGAAGAAGATTTCGGGATTATTGAGTATGGCGCAACTAAAGAAGATTCCACTGGTGATTTTAAGATGTTGAATAATCCTAGTGTTGGTTATGAAGGGTATTACAATAATCTTTACGTACTTGTTCAGGATCATGAAAAAGATATTAACGAAAAAGTTTTTATTGGACAACTTTTAGAAGACTTGGATGAACTCGAACTTCAAGATATGAACGAGTTTGGTCAACATTTCTATTGTACTGATGATAATTATGATCAGTATGTATGTACTTGGTTCAGTGGAGACATTTTTGTAGCTCTAATCATCAATAATTTTGAAGAATTTATTGATTTGGAAGGCATGGAACAATCTTTTGAAGATATGTTATTAGCTTACTTGGAGAAATTCCCTTCTTCAATAACTTTAAACATTGAAGATTTCAGTGATGTTGAAAAGGAAGAGATTATGCCTGAAGTAGAAGTTGAGGAAGAAGAGGAAGTGATGAGCCTTCTAAATGCTATTAAGTATCGGTTGTTTGAAGGAGATAAAGCAAAAATAGGTTATCATCTTCAATTTTATAATGAAAATGGTGTAGTTGCTGCTTTCGGAATAAATAAAGTAATTGATGAAGAAACTTTAGAAGTTGAATTGTCTGGGAAAGATTATGGTGATTCATTTAAAACCGTTAATGTGGGAGACGTTGTGGAATTGGTTACTGATGATGAAAGTGAAACTTATTCTATTTATGTTGATACCATCTCTTCATATAATCCCGGTAATGCTGTTGTTGATGTTGCAATTAATTCAGATTCTGGCGTGGTGAAAAATAGATTATTTGTGGATGATCAGAAGAAAATTGGCTATCATTTACAATTTTATGATCAGTCAGCAGCAGTTGCTGCATTTGGGGCTAATAATATTCTTGATGCAGAAACCTTAGAGATTGAATTAAGTGGTAAAGAATACGATGATAAAATCATGGATGTTGAAATGGGAGATACAGTAGAACTAATGACTAGTAATGAAAATGAAAACTATTTTTTATCAATTGAGCGGTTTGGTGATAATATTGTTGATTTAGCAATTCGTAAAGAAACTATTGAATAATCTTTTTTTCTTTTTCTTTTTTTCTCTTTAAAAAACATACATTTATATAACTAAAAATATTACTTTAACCCTCATGAAAGGGTCGATGAAGCTGTTTAAGGTGTTTGGGATAGATATCAAGTTACATTTTAGTTGGTGGTTCGTATTTATTCTTATTGCTTGGATGTTATCAGGTTCATTTTTTCCACAATTTTTTCCAGGTCACACTCTGATAATGTATTGGACAATGGGGATTACTGCTTCTTTACTACTATTTGTTTCAGTATTATTACACGAACTCTCACATTCTTTAGTTGCTAAAACTAAACATATTGGGGTAGAGTCAATAACTTTATTCTTTTTCGGCGGTGTTGCAGGAATTACTCGAGAAGATATGAAACCAAGTTCAGAGTTTCAGATGGCCATTGCCGGACCTTTATTTTCGTTCTTACTTGCCGGAATTTTTTTTTTAATTCACAAATATGATGTTCATTTTTTCATTACTGCGATAACTGATTATTTATTCAAATTGAACTTAATTTTAGCTATTTTCAACATGATCCCTGCATTCCCATTAGACGGTGGAAGAGCATTAAGAGCAATTTTGCATGCTTACTATAAAGATTTGAAAAAAGCTACCCATATTGCTGCTACTGGCGGTAAATTTTTTGCTGGTTTTCTTGTTTTCCTAGGAATATTTTCGTTAATCAGCGGTGCCGGTAACGGGTTATGGTTCATTTTCTTAGGAGCATTCTTATATTTCATTGCTGGGATGAGTAATGAACAAGTTGTTATCAAAGATGTTCTGCGAGATATCAAAATTAAAGAACTGATTCATAAGAAAGTTATTAAACTTAAACCAAAAATGTTATTTTCAGATTTTGTTAAAAAGTATTCTAACACTGAACATGAAACTTTTTTAGTTAAGGATAAACATTTTTCTGGTATCTTAGACACTAAACGAATTGAAAAAATGCCGTTTAAAATGCAGGGGATGTTAAAACTTGAACAGGTATCATTACCATTTTCACAAGTAAAAACATTAAAAGCTGATGATAATGCTTATACAGCATTTCGTAGTTTCATGGAACAGAATTTGGAAATTTTACCTGTGATGAACCAAGGTAAATTTTTAGGTATTGTTACAAGGAAAAGTGTTCTTCACAGAATGGTTTGGGGTTTAAAGTATGGGATTCCTGGAAAAGTTGGTAATAAAATAGCTTCAAGGATTGAGAAGAAAATTTCTAAAAAGAAAAAAGTTAAGAAGAAAGTAAAGAAGAAAAAGTAAAAAATATAAATGATTGCATTATTTTGTAATAAGTTATTGTCTAAATTTAAAATGAGGTGTAAGATACGATGAAAAAAAAATTAATTATTGTTGGATTGTTAATAGTATCATTATTTTTGGTAAGTTGTGCTAGTGAAGAGATTTCTGAAGAAGAAATTAATGAAGATTTGAACGGATTGTCTGATCAAGATTTTGTTGAAGTTCTTGCTGATGATGATTCTGCTCTGGCTGGTCAAGCTACTAGAAGAGTTTCTACTACAGCTTCTCGTGTAAAAAAGAAAATTGAGAGAGTAAAAGTATCTTGGACATGTGAACAAGATCAAGGTGTAGTAACAATGACTTCTTCATTAGGTTACAAGCGTGTACTTAACGTTAAACATTGTGTTGGTGATAAACTTTACAAGTTTTTCTGTGACAGTAACGATTTAAGTTGGAAAACTCCTGTAGAAGTTTGTGAAAATGGTTGTGAGGACAATAAATGTGTTGTTAAAGAAAAGCCAGTAGTAATAAAAGAAGAACTGGTAATGTGTAACGTTGATTGTAAAACTAAACCCTTATCAGAATGTACAGAACTTGGCGGTGCAGAAGTTGCTGTTGATGAGTACGATTTATGGTGCAGTCCTGGCTGTTGTAAAATTGAAAGCGATGATTTTTGTAGTTTTGGGTTGAAAAAGTTTGAATGTAAACAGAAAGTAAAAAACGTTTTAGGTAATGTTCGTGAAGAAGATTACATTTTTGACCATTTGAACATGAACTCAGCATCTTGCGATTCTCAATATTGTAATCCTGTAGAGGAACCAGAAGTTGAAGATGAATCTACTGTACCTACTAAACCAACAAACACTTCTGCTGTTTCATTCGGTGGCGGCGGTGGTGGTAGTGTATCTACCTGGTGCGATTCAATTGAAGTTGAACTTGTTGATGGAGAAACTTTAGCAGACGCTAACTCTTTAGTTGATGGTGGTGAATTAACAACACTTTTTGCTCCTGGCGAGTTTGAAAATAGTAAAGGGACTTTCCTTTACCGACAAAATCTTAATTTTGATAATAGTTCAAAATCTGTTACTTACGTTGAAAATGATGATGATGAACTTGATAACCATTTTTTAGTTGATAGTGGTGATCTTATTGCTACCTACAAATTAACTTTTGATACTGCTGTTCAAAGTGATATCGCTAGTAGTGTTTACAGTAATTTGGTTGAAAGTGAAATTACACTTTTTGCTGAAGAGTATACCATAACTAATGCTGTAAAAATGGATGGAGACAATAGTATTGAATTAACTTTAATTGGTGATGATGACCAGATAATGGTTTTAAACGACAATGATTTTACTGATAATTCTGTTTCCGGTACAATGTTTATCAACGAAGAACAAATTGACGGAAATGATGTTCAAATTGACGGTAGTATTGGTGGCGGAGCATTTAACTTAGCATCAATTAAAGTAGATATTGTTGCTCAAGATAGTTTTTATGTTGCTGCTGAAAAAACATTAACTGACGCAATACTTAGCCAAGGAGAAGAAACTGAAGCTTTAATCAGCGATAATTGGAACATAAGATTTAACAGTTACAATTCTGATTCTGGAACTTCGGTGATTGAAATTGGTAAATTGTGTGCATTAGAATAAAACTTTATTTTTTTTCTTTTAATTTTTTTTAACCATTCCGCCACCAGCCGGTAAGAATTTAATAATGTCATCTAAATCTCCACCTTTAAGTTTTGATTTGATTTTTTTAGCAAGACTACTTTTCTTTTCTTTTCCAGAAATAACTTTTACAAAATTTTTTGTTCTCTTTTTAATCGCGTTTATTGGACCACCAATTATTTCTTCATTAAGCAATCCAATTGCATATTCTAATTTTGGATGTAAATAAGTTGTTTTTCCTCTCACCATAAAACTTCCTTTACTCATATACTCGCCAGATTGTGCTTCTTTACTAACCTGTTCTGGTTTAACATAAAAAACGTCTGCGGTTGTATGGCCAAGTTTCCATGCTTTTGAATATACTGCTACTGCTTGTGCAGTTTCTTCAATAGT
Source organism: uncultured Methanosarcinales archaeon (assembly GCA_964594395.1). Taxonomy (GTDB): domain Archaea; phylum Nanobdellota; class Nanobdellia; order Woesearchaeales; family GW2011-AR9; genus CAZQLW01. The sequence continues at coordinate 88,192 of CAZQLW010000001.1, forward strand.
TATCTCAGAAGCTTCTTGACCGTTTTTAATAACAAAGAATGGGCTTCCTGCCATATCTGTATGGAATACTAAATCTTCTTTTTCGGTATGTTTCTTGATCACAATTTCGTTAGAGGTAGCGTCTTTTCCACCAATGCAAAGAAAATCTTCTGAAGAAATAAACCAGTGAAATTTTTCGTACCATTCTCGCTTTTTTTCTTTCTTTTCAAGTTTTTTAGTTTCTTCAGCCATAAACTTATCTTCATCTTTTTTTAGTTTTTCAAGTTTCTTTTTACTTTCAATCAAAGCTTCTTTTGCTCCTGCTAACTTTTTCTTAGCTTTTTTTGCTAGGTTGAAGTAATTGCCAGCATTTTCATCCACCGATTTTGTTAAATCAAACTCAATTTCCATAATAATTTAATATTTTTCGCAATCATTAAAAATGTTTGTTTTTATTGATTATCACTGAGAAGTGATAAAAATATCAAAAAGTTTATAAATATACATACGCTTTTGTTATATAATGTCGCTAGATGAACAATTATTAAAAATCATGAGAAAAAGGGAAGGCTCAATTTTAGTAGTTGATGATCGGTGCGATCTTAGACATGGCCAGATTGCTTTAGATCATGTTGATAATGAACGTGCTATAGAAAATTTTGCTAAGCAGGAACTAGGTATTAATCATTTTACTTTTATTCGTGATTTCTTTCATAATCAAATTAGTGACGATAATGATATTTATCGGATTTATCGGGATCATCTTCCTAATCCTGATGTAATCTTAGTAAATTCTAATTTTGGTAGTTTTCCTAATATTAAAGATATTCTTACGTCTTATTCTACGGTAAAAAAATTAAAAGACGATTTTCCAGATAGTGAAGTGATACTTTATTTGCCGAAATTTAATGATGAAGTTATTAATGGAGCTTTTGATGCTTCATTAAACCTAATTGGTTCAAGTTTAGATTTAGATGATATTATTGTCGAAAAAATTAGAGAAAATGACTTTCCTACTTTAATGCATCTCTTATGTTACAAAATGACCGGAAAAATGTATGGGAGCACATCTGAGAGGTCTTTATCTTCATTACAACATGAATATAAAAATGATATGTGGGATAGTTATTTACCTTTTATTGACCGTTCTCTTAACGCAGGTAACACTCAAACTAGAATGCGCTACAATTTTTTAGTTTTAAGTGATCGGGAAAAGACTTTGTTAGGGGATTATTTGCCAGCAACTTCGCACAGAGTTTTAGTTCAAGATTTAAATGAAAATTTAGATTTTAAATGTTTAGAATCTTGTTCAGCAATTTTTGTTGATAATGCTTGGAATCCTGGCTGCTCTGGAACTTTAGGTAAAGGTATTGAAAGATTAAGAAGATTAAAACAAGAATTAGGAGAACGAAGAATCCCCATAATTTATCAATCTGGACACCCGTTAAGTGCTTTTAGTCAGACAGAAAAGGAAGAATTAGAAAGTTTAGGTGCAGTTTTGGCTACTAAAGATTTATTTCCTAAAGTTTGCCAAGGAAAAGATGTAGCAGTTAAAGAACATTTAGTTTCAGAAATTGCTGGAAATAATCCGATTTTAGGGAGGTATTTATCTCAAGTTTATAATTTTGGTAATGGTCAAATGATTGGGGATAATGGTCTTTTTGTTGTTTGTTCAAAGATTGTTGATGAAAATAACGAAGTAGATGATGATAAAATTACTTTGTTTGAACAATTAAACATAAACGCAGACGATTATAATCATCGGATGTACGTTTTATCGATGTTACATACTGAACTAAAGTCAGAACTTAATAATCCTAATTTAAAACCAACTGTAAAACAGTTTTTTTCATATTCAACTTTAGAAAACGTTTTGGGTGATAAAATTAAACATTTTGAAAAAGTTTATACTAATATTACTAAGAATAAAGAACATTATCGGAAGAGGACCATTGCTCATAATGATGCTAAAGAAGATAACTGGTTCAAAGGAATGGTTTTAGGGGATTTTTCCAATGCTGCTCCGGGAACCGAATATAAAGATTTAGCGAGAGCTTTACTTGACGAGAGTAATAGTTTTGAATTGGCTAAAAATGTTGATTCAGTTAGTGGATATATTGACAATTATCTTTTGTTAAGAGAAAATGTTGACTCCGAATTTGCTGTTAACAAAGATCAGTTTAAGAAAAGAGTTTACGAATGTATGCTCACAGAAAGTTTAAGATTAGCTAAGTTTAGAAATGGGTGTTGGAAAAAAGAAAATACTGTTGAAGGCTATTTAGCTGTTGCTAATGTCTATCATGATTTACTCCAACAAAATTCCTAACATTGGCGAAGTGATTAAATAGATTAATCTGGCCATTTCTCCGAAATAATAGATGGTAATTGATTCTTTCCCTACAACTTTTTCTAATTGCTTGTAAGTATCTTGATAGAGGAGACTTCGTGCTTGGTCATTAACTTTTTCTAAAGCATCGAGATCTTTTTTGAAAAATCCGTGATAGAGGTTATCAAATTCAGTTTCTAAATTGTTGAAAATAGAAATACTTTTTTTTGACATTTTTAGTTTTTTTTGTTTATCTAAAAATTGGTATAAATGTAATGAATTTCCTTGGATTAATAATAAATAGACGTACATGTTCCAATGGAATGGTATTTTCTCTTCTGTAAATTTCTTTTTGGAAATATTTCTCCGACAGAAATTGTTATACTGGCCAACTTTAAACGTTAATTGTTTTAATTGTTGAAGGTTGTTAAATTTTCCAGAAATGAAATCGTTTCTAACCAATTCAAACGATTCTTTTATCAACAGAAACATTCTCCTGACAAGAGTCTCTTGTTTCTCTCCACTGGGTTCAGCAACATTTTCTAAAATCAAATAATTTTTACCTTTCTCGGTAACTTCTACTCCGAGCAGAAAGTTTTCTACTGCACTTTCCACATAATCTGCTTGATCTTTGTTTTCGCAGATAACCTTTACTTTATCGTAACCTAGTCTGTATAAATCACTAAGGTTAGTTCGGATAAATGTTTCTCCATTAGAATGGATTTTTAAAGTAGTTTCTTTCTTTTTTGTTTTAGTTTCTGCACTTAAAAGTAAACCCTCTTCCATTTCTATGATGTCAATTTCATCTCCTGGATGAAGGTTTTTCTCATCAATCCATTTTTTTGGCAGGTAGATGGTTCCTCCACCGCCTCCGCCCTGCTTAATGATTTTTCTTTTCATTTTAGCTTAGATTACTTTTATCTTATTTAAACTTTGCGTTAGTTCATATTCCGGATATGATTAATATGAGAAAGATATTAATATCTACTAGGTTCTTACTATGACGTAATAATTGAAAAGAACTCCTAAATATGAAACTTACAATCTTAAATGTGAGCTTTTAGGAATGAATGGGTTATTGTTGTTCAATCATCTACAACGATAATTAATATTTGACTCGTTTAGATAAAGAAATTATTAAGGAGATAAAAAAATGTTTGAAAATAAATATGAATCAAAAATAGGAGAACAAGTTGTAGTTGAATATAGAGAGTTTGCCCGACCTGGATACGTTACTGCCTCTTTTAATAGACGTGGCTTTCATGTTAGTACGCCTGAAGAAGCTGTGAAAATATATGAGATTTCAGATGGGAGAAAACATTTACGTGGAGAATTATGGTTAGGAGATACTCTTGGACATAGACAAATACATCATGCTGATCAGCTGGAAATTATTAGTCACTTGGATGAGTTATGTGGACAAAGATTAGAACCTGAAGATTTAGGGTCAGAAATGGAAGCTTTTCTTTACCAAAGAGATTTTATTCCAAATTATAATTAATGGAGGAAATACAAAATGTATGACAAATATAAAAATTTTAATGAAACTGAAAAAAATTCTGTAATGGAACTTAGAGATTATTCTAATAACACAGGTTACAATCCAAGTGGATTTGAATCTGATTATTCTCATCTTAACGGTGTTGATTTAGAACCAAAAGAAGAGAAGGAACTTGGAAAAGATCTTTACAAGAACAAGAAGAAGCGTAGTGAAGAAGAACTTCTTCCTATAGAAATTCTAAATCCTAAAAAGGATGATTGGAAATATTGGAGGTAATAAAATAAAATGACTGAAGAAAAAAAACAAATTATTGTAGGGTTGTTTACTCCCTACCTTTATCAGAACTTTGGTGAAAGGTTTGATGAAGAGTATTTGAAAACACAAATTGAAGAGTTTGGACATGATCCAAATAACTTTAACGGAAGAAAGTATCTTTTGACGGAGAAGTACCAAATTAAACTTGATAGTCCTGATGACTTTGTTTCAAAAGGACCAAAAGAACTTGCTTTTTCTGTGCATGGTTCAACTGAATGGGCAGAAGATGATGTTAGAAACTTACGGGGTTCAGGGTTAATCATGGCTCGGTATAGTATTTTTTATGGTAAACCAAGCGGATATACTGGAAATTTTCCTGAAGAGTCTGGTTATGCTTTAGACTTGCCAAAGAACATGGATACTGTGAAAGCGTTTCTGACTAGTGATACAATGTTGGATGCATTGGTTGCTAGAGAAGAAGCAAAAATTAAAAGTGCAGTGGAAGGCTTAAATTCTGGATTAGAAATGCCAGTTTTGATAACTCCTTACTTAGCAAAAGCATTGAGGTCAGAGAAATGAGTTCAGACAAATGTTCCGGCTGTCCTGATAACAAAAAGTGTACATTAGATGGATTGTTTGAAAAAATGATTAATCCTAAATCAATCGTAGAACCTGGAGAAAAGATTAGTATGGCTAAGGCCGGATTAATGGAGAAAGGCGGTTATAAAGCTTTTTTCAATCCGGGAGTAAGTTACCAAGACGCAAATAAAGGAATATTTGCTAAATCACTTTTAATCGTTGAAGATGATAGTGACTTACGAATGGAGATGGTCAAAATGTTTCGACCAACTGTGTTCAGAGTTTATGCGGCTCCAACTTACGAAGACGCCATAGGATTAATTGAGAAACGGGAAACTTTACCCTACGTTTTACTGGATGACATGGTTCCAGAAGCTCGAGGAGCAGAGTTAGGAAACTTTGCTGATCAGTTGTACGATAAAGTCATGGAAAAGTTTCCTGAAGCAAGAGTGTTTGCTTATGCAGATAATATTGTTGGATTGGATAAACCATACTTGGGAAAAGTTGCAAAAGGAGAAGATTCTCTTAGCGAAGTCTATAGGATGTTAATCAGCGATTCAGAACGAGTTGTTGAAGATAATGATAAAAGGGAAAAATAAAATGAAAGTAATCCTAACTTCGGACACGCACAAGAAAAGAGACCGAATTGAAACAGTAAAACAGTTTGCTCTAGATAACGGAATAGAAACTATTGTTGACTGTGGAGATTTACATGGAGCAATTGATGCATACCGGGGAATAAATTTACATGCAGTTTTCTGGGACGAAGCTTCTGGTGGAATGGACAGATGGGATTTTACTGCCGGAATGAGAAACATTGATGCTACGATGCACGAAAACGGAAGTACGTTTGTTTTAGATAATACAGGGATTTATATCAGACACAATTTAGCAGATTATAACACTCAAATTCCAGAGAATAGATTAAACATTGCTAAAAATGCTTTAGATGAATTGGTTTCCGGTGAAGAAAAAGAATTAGAACAGTTAGTTCTTTTTGGTCATACTCACAATTTTCATTTTCATAAAGAAGATGGAATTATTGCTTTAAATCCTGGAAGTTTAGGGTTAAGTGATCCAGCAGCTTTTATTGTTTTTGATTTAGAGAGTAGAGCAATAGAATATCGTACTTTTGACAGAACTATTCTAAAAATTTCTGAAGAAGAAAATTCTGATCTTGTACAAGTTAGAGGATTATTTACTGATGAAGCAGGAACAAAGTTAGAGTACATTGCTAGAACAGATGATGATCAAGAAAAATTTGTTTTTAATGGTCAAGAAACTGCTAAGTATAAGAGAATTAACTCTTTACATAGGATTATTGAAGATCCTGATACAAAAAGAACTATTGACGAATATGCTCTATCTGTAACTAAAGATAATGGTAAAGATGTTTTAGTTTATCAAGGTAAGGAATCATTAGAATATGATTCAATTTTGAAAGTAACAAATGTTTATGATCAGAAGACGAAAGAAAAAACTGTAATGTTTTTGGCAGAGAAAGATGAAAAACAGTGTTGGGTTACTCTTGATGGTAGAGAAACTGCATCTTACGCAGAAATAAAAGAAACGCCAAAAGTAATCAATGGAGAATTGTTTTACTTAGCTACTAGAGAAAAAGAAGATAGGAATGCTCGTCCTAGAGTAACTCCAAACTCTATTTTAATAAAAGGTTTGAAAGAAGAAGCAGAAGAGTTAATGGAATATAAAAGAATTAATCTCGGTTCGCTTGTTTCTGATGGACAAAATGTTGCTGTTACTGTTGGACACAATTGGAATCAAGAATTTGTTAATTGTAATGGCGAGGAAACTGAAGCTTATGATAAAGTTAGAGAAACCACTTTCCTTGACGGAAAACTTGCTTTTATAGCTGTAGAAGATAACCAAGAATTTGTAGTATTTAATGGCAGGAAACATCAAGCTTACCATTCTCCTAGTAGATGGGACCATGTTATTAACAATCTTGCTTTAGTACAGGGAAAACTGGCTTACAGTGTTCTTGTTGGTGGAGAAGAAAGTGTTGTACTTGATGGTCAAGTTTTAGCAGGACCATTTCTTCAATCCGGGTTTTCTAATCCAGTGAAAGAGATTGCCGATTTAAAGGGAGATTTGTTCTATGCAGTTGAAAAAAGTGAACAAGTTATGCTTTGTTATCAAGGAAAAGAAATTCCTTTTGAGGAAGATTTTGATAATTACATGGAACAAATGATTAGTATCACTAACGGAGAAAAATAACTATGAAAAAGACAATCATCTATGATCCAAAGAATGGAACCGGAAAAGCATTAGCGCAATCGTTAATGTTTCTAGAAAGATCTTTTTTAGTTACTGAATCAGTAGAAGAAGTAATGCAAACTACTGATAAAGAAACTATTGATTCTATCTTAATGGTTGTAGGTGATAAAGATGATATCCATACCGGTAATCAACTTAGTAAAAGATGTTTTGACACTCCCGTGCTTTTTGCTACAAATCCAGAAATGGGAGAAGACTTAACTTCTCGGTTGAATGGAGAACATTACTCTACTTTACGTGTACCTTTAATAGCTCTTGGTTTAGCGAAACAGATTACTCTAAAAAAAATCTTAGAAAAAGATTACGGGTTTGCTTTTAAAGCTAATCCGGAAGGATTAACCAGAGTATTAATGGATCAGTTTTCAGAACCATTACTTTGTTTCCGAGAACTTGTACAGAATTCTGCTGATGCAGAAGCTAGTAGAATTTTAATCAATACATCTTATGATACTGAGAAAGAGTTACTTTCAGTTTCTGTAAACGATGATGGTTGCGGGATGAACCTTGACCAAATTATGATCTATTTAACTTTGTTTGATTCAACTAAAGATGAGAATATTAAAAAAATTGGTCAAATGGGAGCGGGGAAAGTTTTTGCTCACGCTCTAGGACCAGAATTAACTGTGGTTGAAACTGGTGATGGTCAAGAAGGTCATAAAGTGATTTTTAACCCTGACTTAAGTGGTAGGATTGTAACTAGTGAACCTTACCAAGGTACAGATGTTAAATTACTGCTACCAATGAAAAGGAACAAAGCTCGTACTTTCAATAAAGAACTTGATCAAATTGTAAGAAAATGGTGCCAGTACATTGAAACTCCATTAATGGTTAACGGTGAGAAAGTAAACCTGCCTTTTGAATTACCTGGAAAGTATGTGATTAATCTTCGAGAAGAAGGGTTGAATGCAGTAATATCTCCTTCCAGAGAATTTCATGGATTTAGTCTTTACAAAGGCGGGATTTTGTTAGAAGATCGTGCTTACATTGAATCTAATCGTTATGAGAAAGGTAACATTATGAGCTCTTTTGGTGGCTTAGTTGACGCAAACGTTTTTGATTTTCCTATTTCAAGAAATGGAGTTGTCCACAATGACGATTATAAATCTTTGTTTAAAAGATTAAAAAATGTTATTGTTAAAGAGTACACTCCTTTATTTTTAAGGGATTATCAGAAGGAAAGAACGAGTAGAGTTCATAAAAATATGATGAGGGGTCATTTTGAACTTGTTTTAGCTAATCATGGTTATTCTTGTTTGGAAGAAAAAACTTTAGATGAGATTAAAAAATTACCTTTGCTAGAAAATGTTAATGGGAAAATGTTATCGATAAACGAAGTTAGAGAAGGGGTTGAGAAATCTGGTTGTTTGTATTATACTAATAACGGGCTAAGTTCTCAAGAATTAGCTGGTTTTTTAGATAAAGGGATTCCTGTTTTAAAAAGTCCTGGCCATATAATCCTCCATAATGTCTTGGGTGGTTATAAAAATCAATGTTTAGATAGTAAATATTATCATGGAGCAACTTCCCGAGCAGTGGGAGTATTTAATTTTGATTCTATTAGTTCGCTATTAAGAAAAGGTTTTGTTCAAAAAGTATCTTCAAACATTTGGAGCGGTAGTGGTAGTAGTGGTGGGGTTGCAACTAATAGTGATGGTACTTTTGATAACCCTTTCGATTTTAATATGTTACAAATTTATGGTGCTGGATTTAAAGATCTTGATGGTAATCCTAACGAAAACATTTTGTTAGACAGTTATTCTGAAGGATTCGGTTATTCTCGTTCACGTAAAGTTATCTTCAACGTTCATCATCCGTTCATGAAAAAAATGGAAACTCTTTACGAACGTAACGAAACTTATGCTCAGTATTTGCTTGCCTGCGAACTTATTCAATCTGAAAAAGTTTTTGGCGGCGTATCACACAAATTAAGGGAACATGAAATGTCCCGGATAGGATTAAAGGTGCTTGACAAATGACTAAATTAAAAACTGATTTGATTGATCTGGATGAAATTGTTCTCGGTGAAGAGCTTGAGACTAGAACTTTTATGTACGAGGTTGATAAAGAAAAAGCTTTCCAGAAACTTGCTAGTAAACAGTTTAAGAATCCAACTTTAGCATTAAGGGAAATAGTTTCTAACGCTTTAGATTCTTATACTGGAATGGAAATTGAACAAAGAGTAGATATTAGTTTAGATGATGAACATTTCGATGTTAAAGATTGGGGTGCAGGTTTCTCAGAGGAAAAAATTGAATGTTTAAGAACTTTAGGACAAAGTGATAAGCGTGGCGAAGGCGGTTATATTGGCCGGTTCGGAATTGGGTTTGCTTCTTTGTTTCATCCTGACTTGCATGTTAAAAGAGTTTTGGTAGACACAAAACTTAACGGCAGTTATGTTCGTTTAGATTTTAATGTTCAAGAAACAGGAGTTACTTTGAAAAGGTATCGCCTTGAGGGTGAGCCTGAATTTTCTACTCGAGTGAGAGCAGAATTTAATGGTATCAATTGGAAAACTCTTCAAAATATGAGAGAAACTCTTACTGATGAAGCCAAGTATATGAACGCTGACGTGAAACTTAACGGAACAGATATTAGTGGTAAAGCTTTGTTTGAACAATCTCGACCTCATATGCTAGATTTGGAAGGGAAAATTTCTGGGAGATTATGTTACTTTAATGATAAATCAGATGAAGAAAAATATACTAAAGCAAAAGTTGCTTTGTTATCGCACAACATTTTTATTCGTTCCTTGGATAATTATGATTTAGATCGAAGTAGGAAAGGAAGAAGAAGAGATAGAGACTTTTCTTTACCTCCATTTTTTGGTTATATTAATTGTGATGATCTTAACGTTATTACTTCCAGAAATAATTTCCGTCATGATGAAAAGTATCAAAGTTTTTTACAGGATTTAAGGCGTCAAGGTCGAAAAAAGTTTAGGGAACTTTGTCAAGAAGTTAACCAGACAAGAGAGAAAGAGTTAAGAGATTTACTTTATAGTAGTTTTACTAATCCGAGTAATATTTCATTTTTTGATAGTTATCAACCAGGAAAAGTTCCTGACGCATGTGCTAAATCCCTGGCTTCAGCCAAGATATTTACTTGCTGGAATCAGCTAGGCTCTTATAGCTTGAACCAACTTTATGAAATTGGAATGGAACAGGAACATTTGTTAACTGCAAGAAATGCTGATGAAGTTGAACTTTTTGATTTGCAAGGTTATTCAGGACCAATAGTTAAGCATGACAGTTATCATAAACTCAGTTTTGAGGATTTTAGAACTTATGACTTGCATGGTCTTTACTGGCGTTCTGGTCAAATGAATGAAGAGTTTTACGGTAAATTAGTAGGGTTAGGAATTATTGATCCTGAGAAACTTAAAGTTGATGTTAACGTTTTAGGTGATGATCAACTTAACGCTAATGAACAGAATTTCTTAACTGGATTAAGAAACATTCTGGAATCTGATCGAGTGAAAGAAGTTTTGTCTGATTTAGGAATGGACACCCATCATACTGCTCATATTGCTAGTGTTACTCCTAATGGTGTGGCTGCTTGTTATCATCCGTTATTGAACAGAATTTGTGTTAACAGAGATAACTCGTTATCTGCGCAATATATTATGGAAAATGAAGGCAATACTGCTCCATTTTATTTGCCTATCTTAGCGCATGAACTGAGCCATAATGTTTTGGGAAGACACGATAGTCCATTTTATTCAAAATCATCCCAATTATCAAGTCAGTTAGCAGTAGCTTTGGCAGATGAAATGATTGATGGAAATTTGTGATTAATAATCTATCCGGATTTTCTAACACCATAACCTTTATATAGAAAAAAATCTCTGAAACTGGGATATGGGGTGTCATAATTATGTCAGAAGAAATTAAGCTTAAAGTTATGGAAGCTGTCCAGGATGATGTTGGTAAAGGTCTAGTCAAAATAGATTCTAATTTTATGAAACAAGCCGGTGTTAATACTGGTGATGTTGTAGAAATTCAGGGTGAACGGGTAACTGTAGCTATGGTTGACCGAGCTTATCCTGGCGATATTGGCTTAAACATTATTCGAATGGATGGTGATATTAGAAAAAATGCTCGAACTTCTATTGGTGAACTTGTTACAATAAAAAAAGCTAAGGTTGAACCAGCAAAAAAAGTTTCTATTGCACCTGCTCAGAAAGGTGTGATGATCAGAGCTTCTCCACAATTGTTTAAGCGTAGTTTAATGAACCGGGCAGTTAGGAAAGGCGATTTAGTTTCTTTAGGAAGGGTAAGAAGAAGAAATGATTCTCCAAATAGAAACGTTAACGACATTTTTTCTGCCATGGAAGCACAATTTGGCGGATTCGGTTTTGGCGGAATTCGTTTCATGATTGTTGATACTAATCCTAAAAAGGAAGCAGTAATTATTACTGCAGATACAGAAATTGATTTCAACCCGCAAGCAGTGGAACTTAAAGAAGATGTTGGGATAAGTTTAGGTGTTAACTATGAAGATATTGGCGGTTTAGGAGAAGAAATTAAAAAAGTTCGTGAAATGATTGAACTTCCTTTAAAACATCCAGAAATCTTTGAACGGTTAGGAATTGAACCACCGAAAGGTGTTCTTTTGCATGGTCCTCCCGGTACTGGTAAAACTTTATTAGCGAAAGCTGTTGCTTCTGAAACTAATTCACATTTCATTTTAATTAACGGTCCAGAAGTTATGAGTAAGTTTTATGGTGAATCTGAAGCAAACTTGAGAAAAAAGTTTGATGAAGCTGAACAAAACGCCCCGGCAATAATTTTCTTGGACGAAATTGATGCTATCGCAACTAAACGAGAAGAAACTAAAGGTGATGTTGAAAAACGTGTTGTTGCACAATTGCTTGGCTTGATGGACGGTTTAAAAAGCAGAGGAAAAGTTATTGTTATCGCTGCTACTAACATGCCTAACGTAATTGACCCTGCTTTACGTAGACCAGGAAGGTTTGATCGAGAGATTGAAATTGGCGTTCCAGGAAAAGAAGGCAGATTAGAAGTTTTAAAGATTCATACCCGAAACATGCCTTTAGCAAAGAACGTTAAACTTGACGAAATTGCCAAAGTAACGCACGGTTTTGTTGGAGCAGACCTTAACGCTTTAGCAAAAGAAGCAGCTATGATTGTATTAAGAAGAATTCTTCCAGACTTAAAGAAAGAAGGTATTGAAGAGGGAGATACAATCCCTGAAGAAATTCTTAAAAAATTAATGATCACTCAAAAAGATTTTATTGAATCGTTAAAAATTGTTCGACCTTCCGCAATGCGAGAAGTTTTAGTAGAAACTCCTGACGTTAATTGGGAAGATGTTGGCGGTTTAGAAGATGTTAAAGATAAACTTAAAGAAGCAGTTGAATGGCCATTAAAAACGCCAGAAGTGTTTAAGAAAATGGGTATTCGGCCACCGCGAGGAATTTTGCTTTATGGTCCTCCGGGTACGGGTAAAACTATGTTGGCAAAAGCTGTAGCTAAAGAAGCGGAATCAAATTTTATTCTGGTTAACGGTCCAAGTTTATTATCCAAATGGGTCGGCGAATCAGAGAAAGCGTTACGAGAAATATTTCGTAAAGCTAGACAAACTTCACCAACTATTTTGTTCTTTGATGAGATTGACGCTTTAGTTCCTAGAAGAATTGGTTCATCAGATTCTGGAAGTCGGGTTGGTGAAAAGATAGTTAACCAGATGTTAACTGAAATGGACGGATTAGAAAGTTTGAACGATGTTGTTATTATTGGTGCTACTAACCGGCCAGATATGTTAGATCCTGCTTTACTTCGACAAGGACGGTTTGACAGAATTATTTTTACTTCAATTCCAGATTTAGAAAGTAGGAAAAAGATTTTTGAAATTTATCTTGAAAAAATGCCTCTCGCGGATGGTGTTAATCTTGTTGATTTAGCTAGTAAAACTGAAGGTTATGTTGGCGCAGATATTGAAGGTGTTTGTAGGGAAGCGGCAATGATTGCTTTACGTGAAGATTTAAAATCAAGTGATCTTAAAATGGAACATTTTGTTAAAGCATTAGATGTAGTTAAAGCTTCAGTTGATAAAGAAGTAGAAGAAGCTTATGAAAAACTAGCGGAGTATTTTTCTACTGCTCGAGCAAAACAGATTAAGCAAACTAAAGCTGACTATTTTGGTTAATAAAATGATTCTAGATTTTCATTTACATTCAAACACGTCTCCAGATAATAAGTTAGAGATTGACCAGATTTACATTGCAGCCGTCAAGAAAGGATTAAAGTATATTTGTATTACTAACCATCATGAGTTTATAGAAAATTTAGTAACGCTTGGTTTTACTTTAGAAGAAATTAAAATTAAAAAATATCTTGATGATTTTTCTAACTTGAAATTAAACCCAGATACAAAAATTTTTTTTGGTACAGAAATAGGTTATTGGAAAGATAAAGAAGAAGAAATAAAAAAGTTCATTAATTCTGTAAATTTTGATTATGTGCTTGGTTCTGTACATGGGTTGCCAGGTGTTGAATTATCTGATAGTAATTCAAGGTTTAAAATTGAAAACAAACCTGAACTGCAAAAACAAATTGTTGAAGATTATTTTGTAAAACTTAAAAAAGCTATTGAATCAAAATTGTTTGATATTATTGGACACATTGATATTTTTAAAAAGATTATGCCTGAACCTGATTTTATTACTTTAAAAGATAAATGGAATGAAATTGCTGATTTGTTGATTAAGCATGATCTCGGGTTTGAAATTAATACTAGTTATACTAATTATTTCGGTGAACAGCCAGACTTGGCAGTGTACCCTAGTTTAGATGTCATAAAATTGTTTGTTGAGAAAGGGGTAAAAAAGATTACTATTGGTAGTGATACTCATGTAATTGAGCAAATTGGTAAGCAAATTGAAATGGTTGAAGAATTGTTAAGAAATTTAGGTGTTAAACAGATCTGTTATTTTAAAGAGAGAACTCCTGTTTTTGTTGATCTTTAAATGTTTATATTGTTTAAATTAATAAGGATATTTTTTTAAAGTAGCAATTTTCTTAAAGTATGTAATGAAAAAAGTAAAAAAAGTTTTACTGGTTTATTTACCTTTTTGTACTCCTGCATCCCCACCCTATTCAGTAGCTCAATTATATTCGTTTTTGAAAGGCAATACTAATGCAGAAATTGAAGTTCTTGATTTAAACCTAGAATTTCATAAATTAAAATTTTCTACGTATCAAAAATATTACCATCATTTGAAAAAATGGCAGAGTTATGATGAAATAACTACAGAATATCATCGTTTAACTTCAAAAGTATATTCAGAAAATAATAAAATGGTTGTTAAAGGTAAGAAACCAGAATATTTTCAAGAACTATTAAAAAAGATTAAAGATAAAAAACCAGACATTGTTGCTTTCAGTATTGTTTATTCCAGTCAAGTATTTTATGCTTATTCATTGATTAAAGAATTGAAAGATGTTACTACTATTATCGGCGGGCCAGCAGTAAACGAAAAATTGTCTGCTGTTGCTGATAAAACTTTAAAAAACGAAATTGAGTTACTTAATTATGTTCAAGGTAAGAAAGTTAAAGATGAACACATTAATTATGATACCATCCCAGACTTTTCAGTTTATAATCTTCAACAATACTTCACCCCGTTTCCAGTAATTCCAATCAGAACTTCTACAACTTGTTATTACAAAAAATGTACGTTCTGTTCTCATTTTAGTAGTGTTAAATATTATGAATTCTCTTTAGATTGGATTAAAAAAACAGTTGTTAAATCAAAACAAAAACATTTTTTTCTTATTGATGATATGATTCCTGCCAAACGATTACTAAAAATTGCTGAAATTTTGCGGCCGTTAAATGTTAAATGGACCTGTCAATTGAAACCTACTGCTGAATTTAATTCTGAAATTTTGAAAACACTTCACGATTCAGGATTAACAATGATTATTTGGGGTGTAGAATCAGGAAATGATCGTGTTTTAAAATTAATGAAAAAAAATACTAATGGAAAAGATGTTTCAGGGGTTTTACAATCTTCTCATCAGGCAGGAATAAAAAATGTAGTTTATATCATGTTTGGGTTTCCTAGCGAGACTAAAGAAGAGTTCTTAGATACTATAAGTTTTTTGAAAGAGAATGAAACTAGTATTGATTTGGTTTCAACTTCAATCTTTGGTTTACAGCACGGAACTTATGTTTATAATCATCCGGAACAGTTTGGAATTAAAAAAATTGTTGAAAAGGAAAGAACTCTACTTGGTCCGAAGATTAGTTACGACATTTCTTCTGGTTTAACTGCTGAAGAAGTTAAGAAGTTGGTTAAGGGTTATAAGCTTACCATTGAGAAGATTAACAAATATCCGAGAATGATGAATTACTTTAGAGAACATATGTTTTGTTTGTGCTAGAATTTGTCTTTTTCTATATAAACATAGCACGGTTTTAATTTTGCAACTTTTTTAACAAAACCATTTTGTTCTAAAGTGTCAATAACTTCTTCGATATCTTTGTAAGCATTAGGTGTTTCCTCGCAATAATCTTTAAAACGTAAATTGATGTAAGGATCTTCTATTCTTTCATTGAAACGAGGATGATGGCTTTTCTTTCTTACATATCCTCTTGTATATTTTCTGCCACTTCCATGATTTATTGAATAAAATGTTTCATGAAGTTTTTCTGTGCCAACAAGAACATAAGTTGCTGTTCCTAGACTTCCAGGAATGATTATTGGATGTCCTGTTTCTTTGTAAAATTCAGTGTTATTTTGATGATTTCTTGGTAATCCTCTTGAAGAACCTTTTCTATGCAAAACAATTTTTTTATTTTCATAATCTTCAATAGTAATGTTATTATGTCCAAAATCATAAATTAAGTTTGCATCAACTTGGTTTCCTTGAAATAATGTTAATTTTTCTAAAATTTTGTTTCTTAATGAAACCCGATTTGCATATCCAAAGTTAGAAGCAATATTTACGGCATCTAGAATGTCTTTTCCTTCTTGAGAATTAAAAATAACTGGTTTTAATCTCGATATAGCTAATGAATTTGAATCATTTTCTTTGACAAAATTATTTCGCATATAATTTCCAAGTCCTCTACTTCCAGTATGTAACATTAATTGTACTGTTTTTTGGTCTAATTCCCACAATGTACTTAAATCTTCATCATATATCTCTTCACAACGCATTAAATCAATAAAATGATTTCCTCCACCTAAAGTGCCAAGTTGATTTTTTACAATCTCTATCATTTCTTCATTAATTAATTTTTTGTTACTTACTTCTTGTATCCCATAACTTTCAATTTTTTGTAATTCATCTAATGGAGTGATAGCACTTGCTCCAGAAACTAATATTTGTTTAGCATTAACATTTTCATCACCAGCAACAATTTCATTTAATAATTTTGATAATTCTTTTCCTTTCTCTGGATGCATGATTAGTTGATTATCAAGAAGGTTTTCAATGGGAATATTAGTCTGTGATAAGGATATACCACAATTAATATCACCTCCAATTGCATTTAATGAAATATCTCCATTTTTTGCATCTGTAACTAAAATCCCTCCTACCGGAAGTCCATATGCCGGTGTTAAATCGGGCATACCAATAACTGGCTCAATTACGCCGCTTAAATCAGCGGCAACTGCTAATTGTCCAAGTGCTTTTGTGTATGTTTTGTGATTTTTAAGCCGTTGGTTCATGTATATCCTAATACGGGGCGATGTTTGAATATCGAAGAATGCTTCTGTCATATTTGGTAAAAAACGAAAGTTATTTAAATAACTTTCCATTTTATACTACTAAAAAGTAGCATCAAACCTAAAATGACGAAAATATTTACTTTGGATAATTATTTGCAAAACGATTCTTCATTTAAGATTGGAATAGAGTTTGAAAATTCTGATGAAGGGATTAAATCTTTATTAAAAAATCATAATTCTGATCAGTATTTAGAACTGGATCCATTTTCAGGATTTGTTTCAATAAAAGTTGATAATGAAGAAATTGGTGATCCTTTAACATTAACTTATCCTGCTCAACATTTAGCATGGTTAAAAACTTATTCTAAAAATTTTCTTCAAGAGGAAACTGAGCAAGAAAAAGCATTAATTGTTACAGGTCTTATTAATAATGAATCTGGAAATGAACATTATAAGTGTTCTCATCGACATTTATTTCAATCTCCCGATGAAGAATTACCTTTCCTTTATAGAACTCAAGAGGGAATATTAAAAATTGAAGGCTTTCGTACTCAAGGGAAACAATTTAATTTTAGTCTTAACAAAGATGAATTTGAGAGATATTTAAACCTAAGATTAGACCATTTTTTGACAGAAATGAAACGAGTGTTTCCAGAAATTAAATCTCCTTCATTTAGATATTTTTAGTATGGGTAGCCATGCATCAAAGCATTTTGTTCTCCAGCACCTAAATGAAGTTCAGTTTTTATGGCATGACTATTTTTTTTTGACTCCCTTAAATCGCCAATCTCTTCTTTAAAGGTATGATTAAAAATCAGGACTGGTTTTCTCCACTCAAAATTGTTTGATTGCAAAGATTTTGCTTCCCAGCCCCATACTTTTTTCATGGAACTTCTAGTATCTTTACCTTTTTTTAGAAACTGTGATCCATCTTCCCTTTTAGCTCCAGATATAATTTTTCTGATGTGTTTATCAGTAAATGAACTTATCTTGTTTGAAACGTGGTGATTATTTTTATTTCCTGTTATGAAGATAATATTTTTCTTAATTATTTTTTGATCTTCATTATAAATAATATATTTACTTTGACCAATATAAAAAGTTAATTCAAGAGTACTTTTAGTCATCCCTCGTTTTTTCATTGTATAAAATTCAACTTCTTCTGGGTTAAGATGTAGGTATTCTAAAAAATCGTGGGCCTGAATAAAGCCATCCAAGTCTTTTTTTATCTTTTTAATTTCATTATAAATAAGTTCTTCAAAATATCCTTCAATATCTTCTTTACTGGAACCAGCAAATTCTAAATCTTTTAGTAATTCTTCTATCGCTTCTTTTGCAGTGTTGACATTTTTGAGTAGATCTTTTAAATAATGATAATATGAGTCATGAACTATTTTTATTTTTTTATTTTCAAGAATTTCTTCTTTAACCTTTTCATCTAATTTATTAAGTTGTTCTTCAAGTTTTGGTAAAGATACCTCATTGATGCGATTTTCTAAATCATTAATTGAAATTAGAGATAATGCTAAGAGTTTTTTACATTTTTTTATATTTTTTTCTAATAATTCATCTTTTGCTTTATTAATGATTATTTTAAATTTAAGAAATTCTCTTTCTGCTTCTTTTTCCGGATGACCATAAAACCATTCAAACATATTCTAATAAATACAGATTTACTATTTAAATATTTAGATTAAATCATAACTTAATACCTTGCTGAATTGCTTGTTCTAACTTTCTTGGTTCATCTGTGCCAATTCTTTTTACTCTACCGTTTCTCATTTCTATTTCTACAGCATCAAAACCAGAAACGTTATAAACCCACATTCTGCGCGGAGCCCAGTACTTTATTCCCCAACCGTAATACCAATGGTTTTTTACAATTTTTACGGAAGCAATTTCCTTTAACAAATAACGTTTTCTGAATATTCCGTAACCAAACTTAATTTTCAAATATTCTTCATTAATTGATACTGTTAGTGTAGAAAAAGAAGCCGTAATGAAAATAATAAAAATTATTGCTAAAATTATTTCGGAATTAAAACTCATCTGTCTGAATATAAACCAGAAATAGATTATAATGATGAAGGAAACAGCAATTATTAAATTTCCGATTTGAGTGTGTTTATAATTCATTTTGATTATTAAAATGATTGCTATATAAAAATGATTGTATTTCTACATAATTATTTAAAATAATGGTGGAGATACATAAATAAACGAGTTTACGTTATTACTTTGAAGTAGTTAAATAACAAAAAGTTTATATACTATTAAGTGATTTTACTTATAAAATGGCTGATAATCGTATTGTTCAAGGAGGAGAGTTAGATTTAAATTCAGATTCTTTAGAAGATGTAGTTGTTGATCAAGTAACTTCTGATTCTAAACCTGGTTCTTCACTTTCAAATGGAATTAATAATGTTGATATGAGTTATTTAGATGAAAGATTGATTAATTATTTAGGTAATATTGGTGGTGCTCCAGATCATTCTCTTAGTCAATTTAAAGTGATGAGCTTACTTAACACTGAAGTCACTCAAATTGTCCGATCTTTAGGTCATTCATTTTTTAAAATATCTAATTTACATTATCAACATTCTAAAGAATGTCGTGTTGTAATGGGTGATTTAACATTAAATCCTGAAATACCATATCGATCACTTAAAAAAGCAATTGCAACCTCAATTGGCGATGAACATGTTGATTATTTTTTTGAAGAATTTGCTGATTGTCTTGAAATCACTGATCAAACTAAAAATATTGATGCTTCAAAACCTGAATTACAACCTTATCTTCCTGGAATAGCTCAAGTCCAGAAATTTAGTGGTAATTATTCATTGATGGCAGATGTGTATCTATTATTACTTACCCTTGATTCTGAAGATCGAGAATCTTTAACATTCTTCTTTAATGCTACAAGAGAAAGTAAAGTTTATCCATTTAGTCAAAAATTTGAAGCTGAATATCATTTAGATCGGGATATGTATACTCCTGCTATTGATTATTGTTTAACTAGTGCTGACATAACTAGTATAACTCGTGAACCACACATTATTCCTTTCCATGAAATTGTTAGGATAGGTAGTGAGAACAAAATTAAAAATTTATCAGAGTATGTTAAGAGACTTGAAAAATTAGGAGAAAGTCTAAAAAATATTCCCGGGCCATAAAATGACATTTGAAAATAATAAAGATATTCAACAAACAAAAGCGTTAGAATTAATTGCTACTGAACTAGCTAAAGATGGTTATGACCATGCTGGAATTAAAGAAAAGTTACATCAAGCTGCTTTTTTAGCTACACTTGAATCAGCATCACAAACAATGGGTTCTAGAGTAACACCAACCCCTTTGTTTAGAATTTCTTATGATCATGATTCTAGTTCTTTAGAATTTAATTTTTTGGAAGGAAAAGGTTTAGTTCCAGAAAAAAGTGCAGTAGACCTTGATTATGCTGATTTTGTCTTTGCTTCGTTCAAATGTGATCGGGTAGCTTTATTATCTGAAGGTATCACTGGTACTGGTAAAACTTATACCCTTGAACAGGTTTTAAAAACTGTTTATGCTTCTGACAATCGTCGAGGTATAAGACTTAACACTAATATGTCTAACGTTTTACAACCTTATATTGAGGGAAGGGTTGATCCTAATGAAGGTGTTTTAAGAATTAATATTAACAAAAATGCTGTCCGAGAAATTGCTGCTTTGTTTATTGATGAACAGAACCGGGGAGATACAAATGCAATTTTAGGCTTACTTGATAACCAAGTAGTTTTAGCAACAGGTGAAAGAGCAGAACTCGGATTACTTATTCCACAAATCGATATTGATGGAAATGATGTAAAAATCCATTTTGAAGATGAAAAAGTTAAACCAGTGGCAGTTCACAGTGCACAAAACCCGCCCAATCCAGAATATTCTGGTGCAAGAAGGACCGATGGCGCGGTTGGAAATAGGCAAGTTAGAATTAATTATCCGAACATGGCCTTACATTCTGGAGCAGCAACGATTAACATGACTGAACAGTTTAATCATCATCACGACAATTTTATGGACCTTTTCACAACAAAACTTGCCAATTATTTGAATATTGATACTCAAAGAATTAGAAAATTATTACTTCCACAAAATTCTAACCCTGAAGAAAAAGATCGAGCAAATCAAGAATATCTTAACATCCACGCTGTTAGTTTTGACCCCGCAAATTCGCAAAATTTATTTTTAAGGTCCGCAGTAGAAAATGCAGATCATATCATTATGCTTACTGGTGGAAATGATCTTGAAAGTAATTTTAATGATGAATTGGAAATTGCACAACAGTGGACTGATGAACTAAAACATTATGGGGTTAATTTTGTGTATAATACTACTATTGATACAAAATCTCAATTAGTGTTAAGGATTGAAAAAGTTAGATCTGCGTTCAATGAAGCATTAATTGAAAGGGATAAAACTAAAGCGACAAAAATTGCTGACGCTTTAGCTTTAATTACTCGTTACAAGAAAGCTTATGAGATTTCACGTGAACAAGGTACGTCTCCACTGGATGAATTTAAAGGGTTACAAGCACCGTTAACTGTGAGAGATATTACTTCTGCATATGCAATTGTTTTAAATGATAAAGTTCAAACTAAAAATGGTACCTCACCAGTAAGTGTAATTAATCAAGCTTTTACTGATTATGTTGGTTTACTAGGAAAATTTTCTTCAAAGGTTTATGATTCTAAGAAAAAGTTTGACTTAACAGACCCAAATCAAAGTATTAGGTATTTATGTTCATATCTGGCTGTTAATGCTGTAAAAAAAGATCATGAATTAAAAGCTGATGAGTACGCTTCAAAAATGATTGAGGAATTAAATAAAACTTCATCTTTATTACGAGGATTGGATGATGGTAGTGATACTAAAAAGTTATTAGTTGCGAGAGTTAATAGTGATATAGCTTCTCTGGCAGGTTTTATTCATCAATATAGGCGTGACATTGCCGAAGCTTTTAACCAGGTTGGTGTCAGCGATAAAGTTATGCCCAGATATGTTGCTTTAACAGACGTTGTTAAAAAAGCAAGAAATGAGGTAAAAACCAATTATACTCTACCAAGAGTAGAAAGAGTTTTTGGTATTTAGAAAAATGGCAACTTTGTTGTTAGAAGAATCAGTAAATGCAGAAACTATTTGGAGAAATATTACTTCTTCTCAACAACCATTATTTGCTGACATGCCTATTGAAAGAGTTGAACCAGATCCAAATAATAAAAGACATTGGATGGCAGCTACAGATGATCAAAAAATCATGCTACATGTTTATAAGCCTGATTATGTTTTAGAACAATTTGAAAAAGTTGTTGTTCCAATATTTAATAACGCTTACGGGTTTAATGTTGATTCTAATCAAAAAAAAGAATTTGCTCAACAGTTAGTTAAAGATACTTTTACTTATCTTCTATTTCATGAACTGTTTCATCCTGTTTATTGTCCTAAAAGTCAAACTGATAAAGAAAAATTTGATTTAGCATTAAAGAACGGGATTAAAAGAGCAGAACCTCATTTATCTCCACGAGATTTAATTAATAAAACAGGTAATGTTAGAAATGCAATTTGGGATCTATTAATTGATACTTTTTTTACTCATTACTCAACTAACGGGAGTGATTATGATCAAGAATTAAGAGCAGAAATATCTAAACTGGGTAATAAATTTGATAACAATTTAATTGAAACATTACCTGACGGAATTGTAACTACTTGGGACATCGTAGAATTGGCTGACCATCAACCAGAAACTGTTTTTTATCCTTTAACTAGGGCAATGTATTCTTTGCTACATTGTGACAACGAAAATTTAAGAAGTAACGTTTTTGATTATTTTAGAAATAAACTTGGTCGGAAAATCTCTAATCATGATTTGGAAACAGCAATAGTTGGTTCTCTTTCCGGTTCAGTAAAATATCTTAATAAACACGAATTGGCTCTTGTTGGTGTTGATAAAAATAGAATGGTTGATTCTTCTGAAGAATTGTACCATGCAAGAGATAATCAGCGGAGTAGTGTTGCTAGGAAATATGTCACTGAAGCAATTACAAAAATTAACACCTCTTTTGAGTTACGTTATCGTTCAGTTGAGGGAATTATTGAACCACTTGCAAAGTATATTAGCACCACAAAAGAAGAGAAAAGGGACGGTGCAAATTCTGACGGTAATGATTCAGGTGGTGATGAACAAACTTCAACTTCAGAAGAGGGTGGAGGGGCTGAAGACACATTACAAAGTCTAATTAACCAAAATGATCCGGACGTTAATAGTATGTTGGCATCAATAGCAAATGATCAAAGTGCTCCTAACAATAACCGTAACAAAAGGTTATCTAACTTGGCTAAAGATGAATTTTATAAAAGAAATGCTCGAGCACTACCTATCAAATCTCCCACTTTAGAATCTGAAACTGTGGTTGTAGGAAAAATTAAAACTCCAGTTAAGGTTAGTGAAAAATTGTTAACTCCTGACCAATTACATGATTTGCCCATGGACCAAATAATTCAGTTTCAGCAAGATACCGGGTTGGTTTGTTTAAGTAGGTTATCTCAATATCAGTGGAAGTATGAAATTTATGAATGGCATGAACAGGACATTACAGATTATCAACATAAAAAAACAGGGATTATTTTACCTGACAACATAATCTTCAGGGTTGACGGTTCTGGTTCAATGACATCAAATGAAGCTTTTGTAGGTACAAAAGATAGGTATGATTGTTTAATGCATGTTATTTATGGTATTGTAAAGTCTACTGCTGAAGCAGCAAAGAAAATGAATAAAGAAATTCAAGTAGTTGGTGTAAGTTATAGTTATGCAGGTCGAACAAAAGTTTCTGACCCTGTAGAATTGCAAACATTTTATGATACTCCTAACAATTCTGCTAAACAAGTTTTATTAAACCCCGAAATGGGATCAACGCATCATGACTTACCGGCATATCAAGAAGCTCATGATCGATGTAAACCGGGTAAGACTATAGAAATTATTGTTACTGATGGTGATTTAAATACCGATCATGATCAAAGTATGACTGAAATTAGAAAAATACTTGATACTGAAAATAATATGATGGTTTATTTCTCCATTTTTACGGAAGGTACTTTTGCAAGACGAATGGGAAGGTTAGCAGGAATTAAACCCAATTTAACGTATAAACCGTTTCTTAGTTTTGATCGACTTCAATCAGTAGCTAATGAAATTATTGTTCAGTATAAAGAATGTCGAAGATAAGACTTTCCTTGAATTATTTTTCTTTTTTTATTTCTTCTTTTTCTTCTTATATTTAATTGCATTTTATCTAATCATCTAATCATCTAATCATCTAATCATCTAATCATCTAATCATCTAATCATCTA
>CAZQLW010000002.1:0-47929 GCA_964594395.1 uncultured Methanosarcinales archaeon
AAAATACTTATTGTATTAGGGATGGGGGGTCACACTTCTCAAATCTTAAGATTAGTTGATTTGATGGGTCCAGATTACAATTATGAGTATATTGTTGGCCACGATGACCAAACTTCAGCTAAAAAAGTAACATTTCTGGGAAAAATCCATCAGATGAAAAATCCTCGTTTGATGAAAGATAAATCGTTAATTAAAGTTTTTTTTAATATGTTTCCAACAACGATTGACGCTTTTAGAATTTTAAGAAAATCAAAACCTTACGCAATAATTAGTGCTGGTCCCTCTTTAACAATTCCATTATTTTGGTTAGCTAAACTATTTGGAATTAAAACAGTTTTTGTAGAATCGTGGGTTCGGGTACATCACAAATCTCAAACGGGTAAGTTAGTTTATCCAGTTTCGGACTTGTTTTTAGTGCAATGGGCAACGATGAAAAAAGTTTATCCAAAAGTAGTTTATGCGGGGAGGTTATCATGATTTTTTTTACTGTAGGTAACGGAAAATTTGATCCCGCTGTTAAAGAATTGGACCGATTAAAAGGTACAGGTAAGATCAAAGATGAAGTTGTAATTCAGTTAGGTCACGGGACTTATAGGCCAAAATATTGTCAATGGTTTACTTTCGAATCTCCATTAGATAAATATTACGAGAATGCAGATTTAGTAATCAGTCATGGCGGACCAGGAACCGTGTTTGAAGTTTTAAGAAAGAAGAAAAAATTGATTGCTTTACCAAACAGGGATAGAACGGACCCTAACCACCAAGTTGAATATTTGCGAGCAATGGAGAAAGAAACTTCTGCTATAATTTATTGTGATGAAGTTGAATTATTAGAATCTTGTTTAGAAAAAGCAAAAACTCACGATTTTGGAGTTTATCAACCGTCAAAATGCGAGATGGGGACAGTTGTTAAAGAATTTATAAATAAATGAAGCGGTCAAAAATGATAAAAATTATAAAACATTTCTTTAAAAAAAATACTGGTGAAACTTCTGGCCATCTTATAAAAACTTTTTTTGTTTATGGTTTTATTGCTTTAACAATTATTATTGTTAAAATTTTGATTGCCCGTCTTTATGGGCAGAAAGAGTTAGGGATATTTACTTTTTTTTTTAGTTTAGTAAGTTTAATTTTCTTGTTTACTTCTTTTGGGTTACCAGAAGCTTTAACTCAAACAATAATCAAAGTACCGGAAAAACTTTATAGTTCTTTGAAAAAAGTTATTTATTTAATAATTCCTTCAACAATAGCGTTTATAATTTTTACATTAATTATTATCACTTATACACCTTTAAACCCTGGAATTAAATATTTTAATTTGGCATTTGTAATTTATATTGTAACTTACACTTTTCATTATATTACTTATTCTATTTTGCGTGGTTATAAGCGGTTTGTAAGTGCTTCATTTTATTCATTAATTAATCGGATTTTTTGGATATTTTTTATCGTTATATTATTCTTTTTATCATCACCATTCGTTTTTTTCCTTTTTAGCATGGCTTTATCTTTAATAATCGTGGGAATTATTTCATTACCACAAATTAAAAAGTTAATTACTAAAGAGCAAACCAAAATTAATTTTAAAAAGTTTTTTTACTTATCCTTTTCTTTATTTTTAATGCAGGTTGGTTTTTATTCATTAAGATTTCTGAGTGAAATAATTATTGCTTATTTAGTAGATTTTAATACCTTGGGGCTTTATTCTGCTTATTCTTCAATAACTAACATTATTCGGTTAGTGGCATACGTTTTTCCGGTAGTGGTATTGCCAATGGCAGTGGTTAATAGATATAAATTAAAACATTCTTTAAAGAAGATTTTAACTCTCTTGTTACCTTTTTCTGCTTTAGTTTTGGCTTTAACTTATTTCTTTGTTCCTTTATTTTATGGAAATGAATATCAACATCTTTGGTTACCGCCATTTTTGATTCTTTCTTCCACTTTATTAGTAGTTTACTCTTACCTTAACTCAGTTTTTATGGGCGAGAACAAGTTTTCTAGACAATATTTATATATTATTAGTTTAGATTTTATTTTATCTCTTGTTATTAATAGTTTTTTAAACATATATCTTATTTTAAAGATGGGGATTATTGGAGCACCAATTGCCACTTCTATCACCATAATCTTTAAAATAATACTAAATTATTATGGTATAAAAAGATTAAGATTTAGGAATAAAAATGTTAGAACCACAGATAATAACTAAAAATGAACAAAGTAGATTCAAACGTATCCTTTTTGTAGTTACTGATGTGTCGGCTAGTTATGGTAAAGCACTTAATCCCCATTTAGGGGTTGCAATGTTAATGGCTTACCTAGATAGATATGGATTTGAAACTGATGTTATTGATTTAC
This sequence comes from uncultured Methanosarcinales archaeon, assembly GCA_964594395.1. Classification (GTDB taxonomy): domain Archaea; phylum Nanobdellota; class Nanobdellia; order Woesearchaeales; family GW2011-AR9; genus CAZQLW01. The sequence goes on from CAZQLW010000002.1 coordinate 2,362, forward strand.
AATTAGGTTACACTATTGAGGATGTGATTAAAAAAGCTAAAGATTTCGAAGCAGATTTAATTGGCGTGACGATGTTTAGTTTTGATTTTGTTAATACTTATCAAAAAATTAACGAAATAAAGAAACAAACAGGTTTGCCCATAGTTCTTGGTGGCGCTCATGTATCTACACTAAAAAGAGAAGTTTTAGAAAAAACTGATGCCGATTTTGGTATTACTAGAGATGGAGAGGTTTCACTTCTTGAATTGTGTAATGGTGTTCAATTAGAAGATATTGATAGTTTAATATGGCGTGACGGAAAGAAAATTATTGAAAATGAACTTCGAAAACTTAATTGGGGGTTGGATCAATTACCATTCCCCGCTTATGAAAAATTTGAATTAAAAAAATATATTCATTTTATTGATAAGAGATTACCCTTAGAAACATCACGAGGATGCCCATACAGTTGTACTTATTGTGATGTTAAGGTTAGTATGGGGCAAGCTTTTCGCCCTAGGGGTCCGGAACATATTCTTGCAGAATTTAAACATTGGTACGATAAAGGTTTTCGATATTTTGAATTTGTTGATGATGTATTTACTATGGATCTAGAGAGAGCAAAAAAAGTTTGCAAAATGATTTTGGATAGTGGTATGAAATTTCGTTGGAATTGTGCAAATGGGATTAGGGCAGATCGGGTTGATGAAGAATTGTTACGTTTAATGAAAAAAGCTGGTTGTGAATTTTTGGCTTATGGTTTAGAAACAGGAAATCCAGACATGTTAAAAGTCATTAAGAAAGCAATTTCTCTTGAAAAAGCAAGAGAAACATTTGAACTAACAAAAAAAATTGGTTTAAAATTTGCTGTAAATTTTATTATAGGGCATCAGGAAGAAACATTTGAAAGAGCAATGGATTCAATCAACTTTGCAAAGTCTATCCCTGCAGATTATGTTAACTTTTCTAACATGATCCCTTATCCGGGAACAGAAATTTTTAAATGGATTGAGGAACAAGAGAAAACCGGCAGGGCACGATTTATTATGCCTAAGGAGGAATTTTTAAAAAATTCTACTACCAAATTAGGGCTACCGGTATTTGAAACAAGAGAATTTAGATACAGTGAAAGGGTACGAGCTTTAAATTTAGGAAGAGCATTAGCAAAGAAGAAACATTTACAATATAGAATGGGGACATTAGTTGGTAGTGTGGTGTATCAATTTTGTAAAAATGATGAAACGTACAATGCTATTAGAAGATTTGTTACAGGCAATAAAACGGCCAAAAGAATCTATAACATATTTAGAAAAAATTATGGTATAAAAGTATGATAAATTACAAAAAACTTTATTCTGGAGAACATTTAAAGAGAATCGACCCAAATTGGACATTTGAAAAATGGTCTTACAAACACACATTTATTGCTAAAATGAAATATATTGATGTTTTACTTTCCAAAGTTCCAACTGGGTGTAGAATTCTTGATGTTGGTTGTGGTCAAGGATTATTAGTTAAAGAATTTAAGAGAAAGGGTTTTGATATTGTTGGAATTGATAAATTTTATAGTAATGAAGATGTTATCAAAGAAGATATTTTTGATAATAGTTTTGAAGATAATAGTTTCGATTTAATTCTTTGTTTAGACGTGATTGAACATTTTAATTTTGATTTACAAGAAAAGTTAATAATGGAATTGACGAGAATATTAAAACCTAAAGGAAAATTAATTTTTAGTATTCCGAACTTGGCTCATTTATCATCAAGGGTTATGTTTCTTTTTACAGGGAATTTATTAAGAACTGCTAAAATTTCTTATCATCCTGGAGACAGACCAATTAAAGAATATTTGAAGATCATTCAAAAATATTTAAAAGTTGAAAAGAAGGAAGGTATTTCAGCAACAATTCCTGGATTGTTTCAATTAACTCAACTATTTCCTCAATATACTGGCTGGCTTTATTGGCTTCTAAAACCGTTTAATATTATTTGGGGCTGGTGTTTTAATGTGGTTATAATCTCTAGAAAGAAATTAAAAAATTAAAATTAAAACTAAAAATTTAAAGGAATAATTTAAATATTAATTGACATCAAAGAAGTAATCTGGTAATAGTTCATTACCACCAAGATATTTATCTTTAGTTTCTTGATTTACAGTAAACCCTTCTGGATATTCAATTTCCCAGATTCCCATTGGACCCATTATTCTACCTTGGATATAAACTAATTGTGAAAGATAAGAATCTTCATAAATTCTTTTAAAAGCAGAAGTATTGTAATCAGGATTGTTTTGTTCAAAGACATACAAATTAACCCATAAAGCATTTACGCCCTCTTGAGATACATATAATCCTGCTCCTAACGGGTTTTGCATCTGTCCATTTCCATTCAGTTCAGGAACAATTCTAAAACATCCTTTCAAACCTGGCTGGTCATATTTAATCATTTTACCATTAAAATAAACACATTCTACGGGTACGTCATAACGTTTATTTTGGTATATCAAAGCTGCCGTTGGTTGTTCCATTTGTATATCTTGCACGGTTTCGTTACCAACTTTTCTTTCGATTTGTTTTACTGGCATAAATATTGCGCCGATACCTGCACCAGTTCTTGGGAAAACCATTCCGTTCCAGACAAAATCATCATCAAGCATATAACTTCCTTGATATGTTAAGATAGTTGCATTTCTTGTTTCTTTTACTTCTTTTTCGTTAAGTTTAAAAGTTGAAATCCAACTGTAACGGTCATAATTTTTATCTGAACCAATTGAAGAGTAAGCAGTATACTTTCCAATTTCATCAGCGACGATTAAATAGTGGGTGGTTTTATGTACTTTAAGAAATTCTAAAGCTTCTTCTTGAGATTGACCAGTAAGAACATGTCTGCCCATTAAATAGTTCCAATACTTAATTTTATTAGCTCCATCTAAAACTGTAGCTCTTTGAAAACCGTTTTGGACCCAATATCCATAATCCCACCAATGACCAAAAATTGCATCTTCAGGAATATTTTCTCTTGCCCAACTACCGGTAATTTGCCATTGTTGATTATATGCAGGGCCGGAATATTTTCCTTGGTTCAAGCTAGATTGACTAAATGATGGGATTATACCTTTAGTTGAAATGCTTGAGATTGTAAAAGGACTCAACAAGATAATGAACAAAATAATTAATATTATCACTTTATGAGATTTTTTTCTAATTTTAAAAGCAAGTTCGCTTAGTTCCACTGTTCCGTAAGCAGCCATTAAAGCAGTAATGGGTGCAAATATGAAAAATAGTCTTGCTGCACCTCTTGCTCCAACAACCATAATTAAGAACCAAACTAAAACAAAAATGTACTTTTTGTCCCAAGAAGTAATTTTTTCATAAGCTTCTTTATCTTTATAATACGATTTGAAATAAAACGTTGCACTTAAAATTGCAAAACCAGCTAAACTACCTAAATAAACAAACTTCGAAATAAAATTTGTTCCATTAAATAAGCTACCCTGAGAATGTCTACTCATTACAAAAGCTAAAATAAAAACTATATAAACTGCAGTTAAAGAAAACTTTTTTTTATTATCTTTTACCATGTTGTAAAAGAGAAGGATAGATCCTAACATGAATAACGTTAAATACAATGGTATGCCAGAGAAAATGTTATCTTTGAGTCTTAAAAATTGAGGGCCAAAATGTCCAACCCAATCAGTAAAATAAGGTTGGTGTTGTTCAGCAACAGTTAACTGCCAACGGTCATTTCCAAGAGGATGTAATAAGTTATCACCTATTTCTTCAACTTGTAAAGCTAAAGTTGCTGGTCCGAGGATAACCATCAAAGCACTAATACCAATAATAAAACTGGCCACTAGACTAATAACACTTAAAGGAACTTTCCCTTTAACTTTTTTCTTAATTTTTAAAAGATCATATTTAAAGAGAACTAAGTCAACTAATAACATAAATAAAACTAAAAAAGCAATTCCTGTTGTGAATGAACTGAACAATATTTTCATATTAAACATAGGGATCCAGGTGGTAGTAGCGATAACAAAACCAATAACCCATAACCCATATTGATAAACATCTTTTTTACTTATTTTGTCAAAGAAAAATTCTATCAGTACAAAGATACTAATGATCAAAATTAAAAATTTCCATCCACCCCAACTTAGTCCCATGAAACCAGTAAAAATACCAGCGGCTCCACCCCAAAAGAGAGTTTTGGTTGTTGATTTAGTTTGCCAGCCAAGGACATAAAAGTACATTGCCATAAACATTAACATAATTCCTAACGCTTCGTGATCAGAAAAACCAGACATAGTTCGATGTAGAAAGGCAGGGACAATTGAAAGGAACAATGTTGCTAATAGGCCAACTTTCCAATCAAATAATCTTCTTGCTAAGAGAAAAAAGAATACCATTGCAATAGAGAAACAAATCACGGGATAAATTATATGGATATATTCTAAAGTTACGGAAGGAACAAACAGATGGATAAATTTGTACAAATAAGCAACAAATCCACTCATAAAAACATAATTTACGGTTGAAGTTCCTAATGGAACAAAACGAGTTGGATCATGGGCAAGTAAAGCGCCATGTTCTACAATGTAACGAGCATATTTTAAAAAAAGGTGTGGGTCTAAAGCTTGAGGGATAAATTTACCAGTTGTCATATCTTTTAATAGTCCCAAATTCCTGGTCCGAATATAAGCTCCAAACCAAATAATTATTGCTAAGAATAAGTAGATGAGCCATTGCTTTTTTTCTTTAAAGAATTTTATTAATTGTTCCCTTTTTTCTTTAAGTTCGTCAAATTCTTTATTCTCATTTTGATCTTCATTTTCATTTTTAGAAAAAAATCCTTTAACTCCAGCAACAATATTGTCCCTTTTCTTTTCCAGCTCTTTTTCATCCATATTGATAAATTCCTCTTAATTCATAACTCCTAACAATTTGTAAATTAATCTTTCAGTTAATTTTGTTAATTCCTGGTTATCGGTTGCGGTCATTATTAAACATTTCTGGTCTTGAGTATAACTTGTTTCATTTCCAGAAATGATTACTATCCCTGGGTTTTCTTGACAATTAATGATTGGAATGTCTGGACAACCTTCTTCAATAAGGCATGATTCTTGGGGCATAATATTTTGTTTATAGAGCGTGAATGCGATTAAATTAAGTGTACTTTCCCAATTAATAGTATCAGCAGGTTTAAATCCGAGATATACTTTCCCTAAACTGAAGTCAAGACTTTCTGCTGGAATAGTAAAATTTTCTAGTTCTTGAGGTAAATATTGAAAAGAGTATTCTTCTCCATTGATTCTTAAACTCCAATAATTATTAGTATTGATGAACGTAAATCCATTATATTCCTCTTTATTATCTTCGGTAAAGAAACTTCCTCCAACAACTCCTAAAACGCTTACTGTCATTAAGATAATAATAATCCAAGCCATTAATTTTGTTGTGTCCATCTTTTACTTAGTTAAGAACAGTTTTATTTAAAAGCTTTACTGGTTTTTGGGTTAATATAATCTGATTTAGTTTTGTGTCAATAGTTAAGGTAAAATCCTAATAAATTTAAATTAATAAGTACCTGGTCTACGTTAACTGAATAGTAGTAATTTCACCGAAAAGTTTATAAATGTGTCTTTAATATGTACTTTAATGTCAATTAAAATGTCAGAAAAAGATTTAGTTGGATGCTTCGATAGTTCAGATGAATTTATTACAACTTTATCTAGTTCTTCAAAACAACTTAGGCAATATCAAAGAGAAAAAGTTTTCATTGATAGGTTAGTATCTGAAGACCTGGAGCTAGTAAAACTAGGACTATATCCTGGTGAAATTAGAAGAGGAGATATTGTTGATGCTATGGTTGGAGCAGGTCTTGTAAAAAATCCTGATTCATATTGGGGTAAATTTCAGGTAAAAAGAAATTTATCTAGAGTTCATCAAACAGATTATTGGAGGGGGTATTCTTTTATTCAATTAACAGAAGGTACTTTTGATTTTACACTTTATAAAATGAGAATGGATGATGTTTCTGGATTACCGCCTTGTTAAAATAGATATATTCATTTTTAAATTTTAATCAGACTTATTAATTAGACATAATTTCTTTTTTATCATAAATAATATAAACTTATCTTTATTCTGTAAATTAAATGAACATTTTAGAAGCAATAATTTTAGGCGTTGTACAAGGTCTTACAGAATGGTTACCCATCAGTTCTTCTGGGCATTTAGTTATCTTTCAAGAACTGTTTGGGTTACATCAACCAGTAATTTTTGATCTGTTTTTACATATAGGGAGTTTATTAGTTATTTTTGCTGTATTCTTTAAAGACATTTTAAAATTAATTCACGGTTTTTTTCGTTGGGAAAAGTTTTACGTGAAATATACCCTGTGGTTAATCGTTGCTTCGGTACCAATTGGTTTTATTGGTTATTTTTTTAATGATGCAGTTAAATCTGCTTTTGGTAATTTAACTGTAGTGGGATTCTCTTTAATCTTTACCAGCATAATTTTGTTTTTGTCAAAATATCCTCACCAAAAAAATAGAAAGTTAACTTGGAAATCGATTATTTTCATTGGTTTAGCTCAAGCGTTAGCAATTTTACCAGGGGTTTCTCGTTCAGGGATGACCATCTCTTCAGGATTGATGCAAAGTGTTAAAAGGGAAGAAGCAGTAAGGTTTTCTTTTTTATTGTTTATCCCAGCGATTCTTGGTGCTACAATTTTAGAATTTAAAAATTTTGGGCAGATGAGTAATGTTCCAGCCCTATTAGTTGGTTTTTTAACAACAATAATTGTTGGTTTTTTCTCTTTAAAATTATTGTTAAAGATGGTTAAAAAAGAACAGTTTTGGTATTTTGGTTGGTATTGTTTGGGGTTAGGTATTTTGGTGTTATTATTTTTAACTTAATTTTTCACGTCCTTTACATTTTTTAAATTTATCTTCCAATTCCTTTACAAATTGTTGAATTGAATTTTTTTTGGTTTAAGTTACTTTTACAGTCAACAATTAATTTAATATTTTTTTCTTCAAAATGTTGAGGGGTTAAATTTAATATTTCATCATGGTCAGTAGCAATAATCAAATGGTCAACATGTGTTAAAAATTCTTCTAGATTATCGAAGTCAGATTCACTTTTCACAAAAGGATCATAAATTTTCACTTCTGCACCTAATTCTTTAATCAGTTGAATTATTTTTAATGAAGGACTTTCTCTAATATCATCGACATTTTTTTTGTATGCTAAACCATAAACTCCAATTTTTGAAGTTTCAATTGGCATCGATAAATTGTTTAATTCTTTTTGTAAACGTTTAACCACATAAGCTGGCATGGAAAGGTTAATCTTTCTTGCTAGTTTCAAAAATTGATGATCAAAATTATTGGCTTTGGCTCTTTCAATTAAATAGTAAGGGTCTACTGGAATACAATGACCACCTACACCGGGACCAGGGTAGAAAGGCATAAATCCAAATGGTTTTGAAGAAGCCCCCTCAATTACTTCAATTAAATCAATTCCTAGAGAATTAAAACTTTTAGCCATTTCATTAATAAATGCAATATTAACATCTCTGAACGTATTTTCTAATATTTTTACTGCTTCTGCAGATTTTAATGATTTTAAAAGTTTTATTTCTGCATTGATAAAAGTACTATAAAATCTTTTTGCTTGCAAAGCATTTTCTTCATTTAAAGCACTTAACACTCGAGAAATATTTTCTAGGACCCATTTTTTATTACCTGGGTCAATTCTTTCTGGACAATAGGCCACTCCAAAATCAGTGCCCGCTTTTAATCCTGATTGTTCTAAAAGAGGAATTATAACCTCTTCTGTTGTTCCAGGATAAATAGTTGATTCAACAATAATTAATTGTCCTTTCTTTAAATTTTTAGCAACCAATTCAGTTGCACTTTTTAGAGGTATTAAATTAGGTTTATGATTTTCATCTATCGGGGTTGGAACACAAATTAATATTATGTCTGATTGTGAAATAACTTCTGGATTATTTGTTGCTTTTATTGAATGGGTTGCAAAAACTTTATTGAGATAATCGTCATTTAATGGGCAGATGTAATTATTAATTTTATTAATTTTATCTTCGTCAATATCATATCCAAAAACTTCAAAGTGTTTTGAACTTAAACAGGCCAAAGGTAGTCCCACGTAACCTAAACCAATTACGCATATTTTTTCATTTGTTCTTTCGTTAATTGTTCTGTTAATTATTTCATCCATTTTTTTGATACCATTCAACCAATTTTTTAATTCCTTCTTCGATTTTGATTTTAGGTTTATAACTTAACATTCTTTCACTTTTATTAAGATCAGCAAAGGTAATTTCTACATCACCTTGTTGTTTTTCAATATGTTTTTTAATGGCTTTTTTACCAACAGCATTTTCAATAACAGAAATGAAATAATTTAATTCTATGGGGTTAGAACCTCCCAGATTAAATATTTCGTAATCAAAATCTTTGTCAAGAGCAGCTAAAACTCCATTTACAATATCACTGATAAAAGTGTAGTCTCTTTTAGAGTTTCCTGCACCATAAACTTGAATTTCTTCACCATTACTAATCATTTTAGTAAATTTTAGAGGTGCCATGTCGGGTCTTCCGCGTGGACCATAAACTGTAAAAAAACGTAAACAAGAACATTTTAATCCATAAAGATGATGGTAAGTGTAACACATTTCCTCGCCCGCTTTTTTAGTAGCGGCGTAAGGAGAAATTGGCCTGTTAACGTTATCTGTTTCTTTAAACGGACCCTTTTCACGATTTCCATAAACAGATGAACTTGATGCCGAGATAAAGTTTTTAATTTTAAATAATTTAGATAGTTCTAACAAATTTAATAAGCCTTTAAAGTTAACTTTTTCATAAATGAATGGGTCTTTAATTGAAGGTCTTACGCCGGCTCGAGCAGCTAAATTAATTACTTTATCTGGTCTTTCTCCTGAAAAAATTTTTTCCATTTCAGAAAAATTGGTAATGTCTGCACGAAATAATTTAAATTTTGGATTAGTAAGGTTATGTTCTACATTTTCTTCTTTAACTTGAGGTTCATAATAATCGTTGAAATTGTCAATCGCAATTACTTCATCACCACGGGCAAGTAAACTATCACAAACATGACTGCCAACAAATCCTGCTGCTCCTGTAACTAAGATTTTCATTTTTTTCTAACCTCTTATTTATTTTCTTCCAACTCCATAATATTCAAAACCTTCTTCTCTAACTAATTCTGGTTCATATATATTTCTACCATCAAATAATATTTTATTTTTCATTCTTTTACCTAGTTCTGTAAAATTAATATTTCTGAACTCATCCCATTCAGTTGATAAGATGATAATGTCACTATCTTCTACAGATTCTTCAACAGAATCACAATATATTATCTGTTGAGGATAGATTTCTTTGACATTGTTCATTGCAATCGGATCATAAACTTTAATTTTAACATTTTTTTCAAGAAGTTTATTAATAAGTCTTAAGGAACTTGATTCTCTAACGTCATCAGTTTGAGGTTTAAAACTTAACCCCAGGAGACTAACTGTATTACCTTGGATTTCTTCCAACTTTTTTAATATCAAAGGAATAAAAATTTCTTTTTGTCTTTCATTTAATTGGTCAACTTCTCGTAAAAATTTTGCATCATAACCATTCTCTTTAGCTGTATGGTATAACGCTCGAACATCTTTTGGGAAACAACTACCTCCGTAACCAATCCCAGGATTCAAAAATTTTGGACTGATTCTGTAATCTAAACCCATTGCCTGAGTAACTAGTTTAACGTCAGCACCAATTTTGTCACAAATGTTAGCGATTTCGTTAATAAAACATATTTTTGTCGCTAAAAAAGAGTTGTTGCCATACTTAATAAGCTCAGCAGTTTCCCAATCGGTTTCTAAAAAGGGAATATATGTTCTAACTCTTCCCGTATAAATTTTTCTAAGGATGCTGTAAGCTTTTCCATTTTGTGCACCAACAACAATTTTGTCAGGGTGAGTAAAATCATAAATTGCACTCCCCTCTTTAAGAAATTCAGGATTAGAAACCATCTCAACTTCAGAATTCGGGTTAGTGATTTTAATTATATCTTGACATTTCCTGGCAGTTTTTGCAGGGACTGTACTTTTATTAATTAATAGTTTGTATCCTTGCGCAAATTTACCTACTGTTTCAGCAACACTAAATACATAACTTAAATCTGCTGAACCATCATCTTGGCTAGGAGTACCAACACAATTAAAAATTGCTTCCGCAGATTTAATTGCTTCTTCAGCATTTATAGTGAAGTTAAGTCTTCCTTTTTCTTTATTTTTTGCTACCAGTTCTTTTAGTCCCGGTTCATAAAAAGGAATTTCTCCCTTGTTTAATAATTCAATCTTTTTTTGATCAATATCAACACAAGTTATTTTGTGTCCAAGATTAGCTAGACATGCTCCAGTAACTAGACCTACATACCCTGTCCCAAAAATACTAATATTCATTTTTGTAAACCTCTTCAGCTTCTTTTAATGATTCAAAACTGCCAATGTCGTACCAATGTTCATCGAAAACGAAACCATGAATTTCTGATTCTTTTACTAAGTGTTTAACTAAATCACCGGGATTGTCAGCTTTTCCTTGTTCAATGGATTTTTCTACATGTTTTAAGTCTTCTTTAGTAAATAAATAGCAAGCAGTAGCTGCTAGGCTACTTTTAGGCACTAACGGTTTTTCTTCAAAATCGACGATTTTGCTTGCTTCTAGGATGCCAACACCAAATTTGCCTTTTACTTTATCAATATCTTTTAAATCACGGAAAGCAACAATTGACTTATTATTATTTTGATATTGGTTGATTAATTTATTTAATTCAAACCCAAAGAGATTATCTCCCGCAATAACCAGAAGGTCACTTCTAATTTCTTCCTCTTTCAAAACAAAATTAATGTCTCCTACTGCCCCTAGTCGATCATCATTACTAATTGTTCCATCATTAATTATTTTTATTTTTTTTGGGAAAGCATAATCGTTAAGCCAAACCCTGAAATGGTCATAAAAACGAGCATTAGTAACAACAAATACTTCTTCCACTTCGTTTACAGCTTCAATTTTTTCCAGGATATGTTCAATAATGGGTTTATTTCCTACTTTCAACAATGGTTTTGGCTGATTTAAAGTCAATGGGTAAAGTCTGGTAGCATACCCCGCAGCTAATATTAATACTTTTATTTTAATTCACCTCTAAGTTTTATTTAATAAATGATAAGAAATTTGTTTAAAAGTGTTATGGAACAGTTATTTCGCCAACTGGGAGCGAGGTGCCACATGCGCTCGTTATACTCGCTTAGTGCCATGAAAAACATTAGAAAAATAAGGTGGACTGCTTACAAATGGAAATCCATTTGATAAATTATGCCACATGCGCTCGTTATACTCGCTTAGTGCCATGAAAAACATTAGAAAAATAAGGTGGACAGCTTACTGGATTTCCCGCGTAACGCAGTACAGTCCAATACGGAAGCGCATTTAACTTCTGTGTTCGAAATGGGAACAGGTGAACCACGCCCCTATGGCCGTCCGTTAAGTCCAGATGAAGCTCTATTTATAAAAGTTACGCTTATTTCGGATGTAGCCGCTTATTTCTTGATTAATCTTCCACAAACGTTTAAAAGTTATCTCAATTCACTTAAACAAAAGATGGTAAATATTAATTTTAATGAAAAGAAAGTTATCATTGCTGATGTTGATGAAACTATCTGTGAAACTACTCAATTGGTAACACTGGAAATGGCTGAAATGATTGATTCTTTAATCATTCAAGGGTTTGTTTTTGTTTTTATTTCGGGTACTAAAGAAAAGTACTTGACAGAAATGCTTTCCAACCAATTAAAACAAAAACATTACCTCCTTCCTTGTACAGGGATGCAATGTATTGAAGTTCTTAGTAGAACATCTAATGAAGAAGAATTAATTAAAAATATGGTTTATAAAAATCAACTTTCTTTTGAAGAAAGGAAGGAAATTATGGATGCTTTGGAAATATTGGTTGGGCATTTTAATATTGTTTCTTTAACAACTAAAGAGGATCAAATTCAGGATCGGGAAAGTCAAATTACTTTATCTCCTATTGGAAGATCTGCCCCTATAGAATTGAAAAAAGTTTTAGACCCAGAAGGAGAAAAAAGAAAAATGTGGGTGACTTTCTTAAAAACCTTATTGGATTTTGAGAAATATGATGTTAACATTGCTGGAACAACTTCAATAGATATTACGCGGAAAGGTCAAGATAAAGCTTGGGGGATAAAAGAGTTCTGTAAGCAATATAATTTTAATCTTTCTGAAGTTTTCTTCATTGGTGATAAAACACAACCGGGAGGAAATGATTATCCTGCTACTAAGATTGTAGATTTTGTTACTGTTAAAAATCCTCAAGATACGTTAAGAAAATTGAAAGAAATATTTACTTGAAAAAATAATTGGGAAACATTCCCAGATTATTTGCTCTTTTCACTGTCCCTAATGTTCTCCATTTATCAACTAATTCTGCTTTATTACGAGATTTTTTTCTCATAGTAAAATCATTAAAAGATATGTTAAGATACAATTCTGCAGGTAGATTATTAGGCATGCACATTCCATTCAAAGAAGTATAATCTCTAGCTAAATCTAATGCTTTTCCCAACAAAACTTCATCCCCTAATTGAGATGCTTTTACAGCAAAAGATAAAGCATGATAACCGATAGTGTCTCGATGAGATTTTATATTATCATGCAAAATTGAAGTTTCGTATTTTTTAGTCATATTTTCAAGTTTACGATCAATTGAATTTTCCATTTTACTTCCTCGAGAGTAGTCATTTATAAATCTTGTGACAAAACATTTAAAACAAACAACAATTATTAAAGAAACTATGGATGAAGAAACATTACAAAAATATATTGACGCAGGAAAAATTGCTTCGGAAGCGTTACATTATGGAAAATCTTTAATTGTTAAAGGGGCAAAAGTAATCGAGATACTTGATAAAGTGGAAGAAAAAATTGCCGAGTTAGGTGGTAAATTGGCTTTTCCTGCCCAGATATCATTAAACGAATTTGCGGCTCATTCTTGTTCAGATTTAAATGATGAAACTGTTTTATCTGAAGAAGTTGTGAAGTTAGATGTGGGAGTACATCTTGATGGATTTATTGCCGATAATGCTCTTACTGTTGATTTGTCTGGAAAATATTCTGATTTAATTAAAGCCAGTAGAGAGGCATTGAATAATGCGCTTAAAGTAATCAAACCGGGAGTAACTTTAAGTGAGATCGGCAAAGTAATCCATGAAACAATTACATCTTATGGTTTTGCTCCCATCAAAAACCTTTCTGGTCATGGATTGGGAAAATATCAAATTCATACTAAACCTAGTGTTCCCAATTTTGATAATGGTAATGATAATGTTTTAAATGAGGGCGATGTAATTGCGATTGAACCTTTCGCTTCAACAGGAGCGGGAATTGTTGAAGAAAGTTCACCCCCAACATTGTTTACTTTAATTGGTGAACCTAGTGTCAGAGATCCGATTACTCGGACAGTTTTACGAGAAATTGAAACTTATAATCATCTTCCTTTTACCAAACGTTGGTTAGAAAAGAAGTTTGGTGTTCCGAAAACTAATTTTGCTTTACGGGTTTTAAAACGGACAGGACATTTGCATGAACATCCACCATTATTTGATAAAAATAGAGGGATGGTAAGCCAGGCTGAACATACAGTAATTGTTATGGAAGAACCGATTATAACAACATGGTATGAAGATAATTAATCCATATTATTTTAATCGTTAAGAATTTTAATTTTTGCTTTTTTAAGTTTCTTTTCTAATTCAGAACCGCCTTCTTTTAAACAGTGTGGGTCTATTAGAATTCTTGTTTTTTTACCACCATAAGTTTTAAGAATATAATTTCTTGCTTCTTCTAAAATTGGAAATGTTTCAGAATTTTTTGGTTCATAAATCAAATTGCCACGATTATTAACCACATAATCATGAAGCAATTCCCGATATAATAAAGCAACTTTTTTAGGCATGTTTAAAATGGATTAAAGAGTTGCTTAATAAGTATTTGTTTACTAAAATAGTTATTTAAGAATTTCTTTAAGTTTTGGTAAGCCTTTGTAAACAAATAAAGCGCCAAGAGCAATTACTCCCCAGAAAACCATCCAATTAATCCAGCCAATACCAAAAACTACCAAATTAAGAATTAAAATGATTAAAACAAAATATCCGATAATTTTTAATTTTTGTTTTTTATTCATTTTTCTTTTAATTTCTTGATAGCGCTTTTCAAAGCAAGCAGTTTCTGATCTCCAGTAACCATATCTCTTAAAAGAACTTTATTTTTCTTAAGTTCGTCATCGCCGATGATGATTGCATAAGGAATGCCTAAAGCGTTTGCATATTGTAAATTCTTACTCATCCCTCTGCCATTAAGATCGAAACTAGCATTGATATTTTCGTTTCTCAACTGTTCAACAATTTGCAGCGATTCTTTTTGTGTACCAATAGGAATTACTAAAACTTTAGCTAGAGTTCTTTTTGTTAATTTTTCTTTTTCTTTAATTGATTCAATTATAGGAACAATTCCAAAGGAACCGCCAACAGCTGGAACAATTCTATTACCTCCCATAAAGTCGCCGATCATTTTATCCCAGCGACCACCAGCTGCTAATGAGGAAGTAATTTTACCTTTTTTTAAGAAAGCTTCAAAAATAGTTCCAGTGTAATAAGCCAAACCTCTGGCTAGAGAAACATCAAACTTAACTGATTTAATTCCCATCGTTCTTAAGTAAGAAAATACTTCTTCTAATTCATTAATTCCTTCTTTACCTTCTTCAGAAGTTATTTGTTTTTTCAGTTTTGCTAAAGAAATGTTTTCTTGGATTAATTCGAAAACATCATTAATTTGTTTTTTTTTGAATTTTTTTTGTAATAGTTCTTCAGTAACTCCTTTTACACCAATTTTAGCTAACTTATCGATAGATGTAATAGCAGTTTCTTTATCTTCTATTTTTGCTTGTTCCAAAATTCCGTTTAGCAATTTTCGATTGTTAACTTTGATAATGGTATCCAATTTAAGTTTATTAAAACCTGTCTCAATTGCGGCCAAGATTTCAGCATCAGCAAGCATAGATTTTGATCCAATTGTATCAACATCACACTGCCAGAATTGTCTTACTCGACCGGCTTTAATTGGCCCATCTCGAAAAACAACTCCTATTTCATAACGTTTGAATGGCATTTTTAGTGTTGGATTCATGGCAATATATCTAGCTAAAGGGACAGTTAAATCAAATCTTAATCCTAAATTTCTTTTACCTTGATCTTTTAATGTGAAAGTTTCTTTCATAATATCTGAACTTTCTCCCGCAGCAAATTTAGCAGCAAGAGTTTCGTATCTCTCGATAACTGGTGTTTCCAAAGGTGCAAAACCGTATAATTCGAAGACACTTTTTAGAAAAGTAATAACTTTATTCTTAATTATCTTCTCTTCTGGTGGGGAGTCTTGCACTCCTCTAGCGGTCATTAGTTTCATTTTAGATACCTCTGACTAATACTTTTTTCTTTATATATGTTTTTATAGAAAGGGCAATCGGGGGGAATCGAACCCCCAACTGAAGCTCTCTGCGTAATAAACTTTTTTACGCCACAGGCTTCCATGATAACCGTTTCACCACGATCGCCAATATAATTGAATAGAAACATATCTCTTTTAAAAAACTTTTTGTAGTTACAACTAATTAAATAAGAATTACTGATGATGAATACAATCAACTCGTGTAGTAGTTGTCATATTTATCTAAAAATGGAGTAGATATTTAAATGTTTTGGAGCTAAATTAATCAACTCTAAATAACTAATACTTTCTGCTTCCTCAAAACTTTAATCTTAACCCAATGTGTATAACCTAAGAATTCTCCACCAGCTTGTAAAGGGAAAGGTACTTCGCTTCTAATTTCAAACTTTTTTGCTTTAAAACTAAACAAAGGTGGTCTTTCTAAACCTAACGTTCCCAGAATTAAACCCCACAATCTTACTGGTTTATTAAAAAAATGTGAATGGGAATTAATACAAGCTGAACCATAAACATTTCCGTCATCAGGTTCAACTTTTCCGGTCAAAGCTCTGATTCCGTAACCAATATAAGGTATTTTAGCAAAGGTAAAATTTACACAGTTTTCTAACATTTTTTCCTTGCCACCAATATTACAAGAAAAGTCATAATCTCCCTTAGCTTTAAACAATGCTTTCCAAGAAGCGGCTACGTAATCAAAAAGTCCATGTTGAGTTCTATTTTTACTGCTTAACCGCATTACTTCAGCGTCAACACCTAAACTTAAAAATAAAGTTTGTTTCTTACCTTTTTCCCATTCAAGTTCGAGAACGTCAAGTTTCATCTCTCGAAAATTAAACCGTGAACGCAGATATTCAAACCTTTTTCCTTTATAAAAATATGAATAAAAAGCGTTACCTGCTCCAAGAGGAAAAAATCCTAAACTTTTTTTTTCTAAAGGTTTGTAATTCAATGCCCCTTCAAAAGAACCGTCACCACCAGCAATAACAATTTGTTTATAATCTTTAATTTTTAAATCAATGCCGGAAAACATATCTGTCTTTCTTAAATTAAAAAAACTAATCGGGGCATTTCTCCGTTTTGAAAAAACTTTTAACAACCTTCTTCGATAACCGTCTTTATACCCTCTTGACTTTCTATTAGCCAAAATGATAATTTTTTCTTTATTTATCTTTTCTCCAAATTTTTTCCTGATTCGAATTCCATGAAAATAAGTAAAACTGTGATGGACAATGGAAACAATCATAAAAATAATTGCGATAGCGGTAGCGAGAGTAATTATTGCGTTCACTGGTCCGAACAAGCTAAATCCTAAATCGTAAACTAAATATTCTTTAACTAACAATCCAAGAACAATAGTTATTTGACTGATTATACAAATGTTCCAATAAACTTCTTCTTTAATATCAATATCGTCGTGGGAAGCTAACCAACGGAAGAGGATTACCACCAAATCTCTGAAAATAAAGAAAAGGAAAATGAATAATGAGAACTCTTTTTGCAGTACAAAAACAAAGAGAATAACTACAATTAAAAATTTGTCTGCAAAAGGGTCAATAAAACTATTAAACCGAGTTTCTTCTTCTCTAATTTTTGCAATGATATCATCAATAATTGTACTGAACACGGCAATGAACAAGAAAATAACTGCCCACAAAGAAGTGGGTGCGGTTTCTTGATAAATTAAGTAGACAATAAGTGGCACTACAACAATTCTAAACAAAGCAATTAAGTTGGAAATGTTCATCTAAGATAAGAAAAATAAAAGAGTTTAAAAGTGTTTGCTGAAAAAAATCACATCCCTCCCATCCCCGGAGGCATACCGCCCATTCCTGGTGGGCCCTGGGGGGTTTGACTTGTTCCACCCAAAATAACATCGTCAATTCTTAAAATCATTTCTGCTACTTCAGTTGCTGAAGATAAAGCCTGAGTTTTAATTTTTAGCGGTTCAATAACTCCACTTTGCCAAGAGTCCATCACTTCGCCAGTAAAAACGTTCAATCCAGCATTTTTATTATTTTGATCATGTTCAGCTCTTAATTTGGTTAAAACATCGATTGGGTCTAGGCCAGCATTTTCTGCTAAAGTTCTTGGAACAACTTCCATCGCTTCAGCAAAGGCCTGTACAGCAAGTTGTTCTCTGCCGCTTAAACTGCGCGAATAGTTTCTGATCCATTTAGCTAATTCAATTTCTACTGCTCCTGCACCAGTAACAACTTTACCTTCTTTTAATGTTGCTGCTAAATCTCCGATAGCGTCAGTTACTGCTCTTTTAATTTCATCAGCAACATGTTCTGTTCCTCCTTTAACTAAGATAGTCATTGCTTTCGGGTTTCTACATTTCTCAATAAAAATCATCTCTTCATCATTAATCTTTTTTTCTCTGATTAATCCAGCATAACCAACATCTTCAAAACTTAATTCTTTTAAGTTACTGACGATTTTTGCTCCTGTTGCTTGAGCTAAAGTTTCCATGTCAGACTTCTTTACTCTTCTTACTGCAAGGATTTTTTCCTTTGCTAAGAAATGTTGAGCAAGGTCATCAATACCTTTTTGACAAAATAGTACTGTTGCTCCACTACTTTTAACTTGTTCAACCATATTTTTAAGACTTTTTTCTTCCTGTTCAAGGAAAGAGTTTAACTGTGTTGGGTCGGTGATTTGAATTTTTGCATCAATTTCTGTATTTTTTATTTCTAAAGCACTGTTAAGCAGAACAACTTTTGCTTCTTCTACTTTTACGGGCATTGCAGAATGAACTTTTTCTTTATCAATAACAATCCCTTCTACTAACTCGCTACCATCAGTACTTTCGCCCACTATTTTTTCAATTTTAATACAATCTAAATTAGTTTCAATTTTATCATCTGTTTCCATTGCAATACTTTTTACAGCTTTAACAACTAATTCTGCAAGTTTACTTTTGTTTGCTTCTGCGCCTTTACCAGTCATTGCAGTAATAGCAATATTTTTAAGAACAGTTTCATCATTAATAGAAACATCAATTGCAGCTTCTTTCAAAATTTTTTGAGCTTCTTGTTCCGCTAACCTATATCCTTTAGCAAGAATAGTGGGATGAATCTCTTGGTCAAGTAAATCTTCAGCTTTTTTTAGAAGTTCACCAGCAAGAATAACTGCGGTAGTTGTTCCATCACCTACTGCATCTTCTTGAGTTTTAGCAATTTCTACAATCATCTTTCCAGCTGGATGTTCAATCTGGATCTCTTTAAGAATTGTTACTCCATCGTTAGTTACAATTACATCTCCCATTGAATCAACCACCATTTTGTCCATTCCTTTTGGTCCTAAAGTTGTTCTTACAGTTTGTGCTACCGCTTTTGCAGCAGCAATATTGTTACGTTGTGCATCTTTTCCAGTAGTTCTTTTAGTATCTTCAGGCATGATAAATATTGGTTGAACATTATTGTTATTAGACATTTTTATATCCTCCGTTAGTTAATTTGTTATAAATTTGTTTAAAAGTAACATCTATCTATTAATTGTTAAATCAGCACTTTTTTCTTTTTATAAAGCTTATGCAAAATTGACTTGAAAAATCCATATTACACAATAATAATCTTTATTAACTTAAATACCTCATTAACAAAAAAATAGTTGATACCATGTCAAGTATAATCTTCTTAGGAACAGCAGGTAGTTCAGCAGTGGTAACTAAGCAGTTTCGAGCTTCCGGAGGAATAATCTTACAATTAGAAGATCTTCAGTTTCATCTTGATCCCGGTCCCGGAGCTTTAAATAAAGCTAAAGAGTACAATATTAACTTGCATCACACTACTGCAGTTTTAGTATCTCATTGTCATATTAATCATTGTAACGATTTAAATGTTGTAATTGATGCAATGACTCATTCAGGAATTGAACATAGAGGAATAATTTTGGGTAGTAAATCAACGTTTCAAAACATTGAAAATAGTCATCCTTTGTTAACAAAACATCATCAAAATTTAGCAGAGAAGATTATTACGCTTGAAAAGAATCATAAAGTTGCTATTGAATTGATAGAAATTAACGCTTTGCCAGTAGAACATTCTGATTCTACTGCTATTGGGTTCAAATTCTTTTGTCCAAAATTCACTTTAAGTTACACAGGTGATACAAAGTTAACTCCACAATTATTAGATGCTTTAATGGGTTCAGACATTTTAATTTTAAACGTACCCTACCCAGGAGATAAAGGTAAAGGATTGAACTTGGATACGCAATCAGCAATAAAAATTGTATCTCATGTTCGGCCAAAATTGGTAGTGATAACCCATTTCGGCTTGGAAATGTTAAAAGCTGATCCACTTCAGGAAGCTAGAGAAATTCAACGTCTTACTGGAGTTCAAACAATTGCTGCTCGTGACGGTTTACTGATTTCACCAGAAAGTTATGGTGATTACAAAGGTCCAGTTCGAGGTTATAGCTAGTTAACTTAATAAGAAAAGTGAAAAGAAATATAACTTAATCTTCTAAGATTTTTTCAATTTTTACTAAATGGTTAATGTTACTTTTTAGCTTTTTAAGACTTTTTTTTGCAGCTTTAATACTTTTTAGGGCTTTTTCTGAATTTTTTCTTTGTAATTCAAATTCTGTGCCCCTTTGAAAATCTAAAAAGTTTTCTAAGTTTATTCCAAGATTATTAAGAATTTCACCCAATTCCTTTTTACTGAACCTACTCTTGAAACGTGATTTTAATTTTGCTTGTGCTTGTTTTGTTTTTCCTAATTCAATTAAACTTTGAATTTCGTCTAATTCCGTTTTATGAAACCAACCCATTTTAATCTTTCCTCATTTTATATTTAATTTTAATTTTTTTATTATTATTTATAGTTTTCCCTTCTAAATTAAAAAACTGATTAGATAAATCGTTCCTAATCCTAAAAAACAACCTGCAGAAATGAACGGCATCGCGGGATAAAACTTTTTCTCTTTACCTTTCCACATTAATATTCCTAAACCTAACAAAGCAAAGAAAGGAATAATTAACGCTTGCCATAATCCCATCTCTTTAAGAATAACGCCTGCAAAAATTAACGGGAAAGCGATATCTCCGCCACCTAAAACGGCGGTCCTAATTTTAACGGAAACTTTAGTTTTGGTTTTCTTCTCAGTTATTTTTTTCTTAACTTTTTTAGAAACGGTTTTACCTAACTTGTATGGAATCATTAATCCGGCAAAGATTTTTGCTTTTGTTTGCGATTTAGCTAAAGTAATCATATGTTTAGATTTCCAGACAGCATAAGCATCATAAATAGAAATAAGAATTAAAAGGATAATAACTGACCACATATTAAACATAGGGACAAAGATTGCTGCTAAACCACCATAAATAAATAATTCAGTGATATTTTGTACCCACACATTAGGTTTGAAAATTTTCCAAATTCCAAAAGCGAGGGCAAGAATTAAAGCAATTTCAGCTTTCATAAAAGCTGTTCCAGCAATTGTTAAAGCGATAACTACCGCTAACAAGAACCAAATTTTCCAAACCCACATCCATTGATATTTGATGATCAGTAACAAAAGTCCGGTTCCGATAAGTATTGCCAGAATGATAAAAATGAAAGAAGTTCTTTCTTCTACTGGCGGTCTCTCACCAATAGGTAATTCTTTAAATACAGTTTCACCGGTTTCTAAACTTTTATCAGCGTCAATATAATTATAAATAATTCCAATCCCAATAAATTGGGCAAGGAGAAATATAGTTAACATAATAATTGTTATTTTAAGACTGTGTTTCATTAAAATAAATGAAAGTTTTAATGTTTATATAATTAACTAAAACTTGGTTCAATCAAATTGAGCAAACACCAGAGCACGGCGCCCACTAACTTAAATAATACTAAAATCCAATGCCAGAATAACTTTGTTTAAACTGAGTTTCTTCTTTACCTTTTTCAACAAACTCTTCAAATAAAGGAACTTTTACCGGAACCGCGAATCGGGTGAACGTACTGGTTACTAAAGCTTCACCTTTATCTAAAGCGGCAATATTACGATTATCTTGAGAAAGGTCTTGTGGTGAAGATTCTATTATTGCCTGTCGTTCAGAATTCATTTCTATCCCTAAAATGATTTTAGTGTTCATATTAGCAAGGATATTTTTTGGTATTTCGCTTGGAAGTTGAGTAATTGCTATTAAACCAACTTTAAATTTTCTCCCTTCTCTTGCTAGAGTTTCAAAAATGTTACTTCCTTGTTCTAAAACTTTTTTACCTAACACTCTTGGTGCTTCTTCTAAGACGATAGAAATTACTGGTTTCTCGTCTAACTGGCCGTTCTTTTTGTAATACTTATATTTTTCAAATATTTCTGTAGTAATTAAACTGCCAATCATGATTTCAATTGCTCCAGAAAAATAGCTAGTATCAATAATTACTATTTTTCCTTGTTCCAAATCTTGACAAATCTCACTAACAGTATTTTCTCCAGCAACAAAATCAAAAATTCCTTGACAATACAACTGTTCATCTACCAATTCTAATCCCAGAAGAGAAATGAGTTTCCTTTTAACTACAGAAATTGTATCTTCATGGAAATGTACCCCTTCAATTCTTTTTTCTCCGAGCATTGAAGATATCCATTCTTCTTTGAATTTTCGGTAATAAGCATAAATACATTGTTTTTGTGGATCGCTGAGAGAAATGGCACCTTGAAAATGTTCAGGTTTTAATTTTTTTAAATTGATTTTTAAACTCCTAGCACCAGGTGGTGGGCTACTAGGGGTATAGTAACTAACTTTATCTTTTTGCGGATGATCCTTTAACCCTAATCCGGTTCTACCATAATACTCATCGTGCGGGTCAAGAACTAACATTCCTGCATAATTGTTTTTCAAAATGTCCCAAAGAATACAAGACATTAAATTTGATTTTCCTTTTCCTGTAGATGCTGGGATAAGAACATGATGGCTCAGGACATCTTTACCAGCCAGAAAAACGTTAAAGTCCATCTCTTTACTTCCTGATCTTAGTTTTCCTAGAAATAAAGGATTTTGTGGGGTGGTAATAAACGATAAATCTTCTTTAGTAATTTCTCTTACTTTAGTAAAGAAAGTAGGCAACTTTTTACAAGTTTTACTGTTTTGGCCAACGTTTAAAATTGGTTTTAAGAAAGCTAGTTGATAGTTTCTAAGATTTTGGTCCATGATTGAGAATGAACTTTCCTCCTCTAAACTCATCCCGGCAACCATTTCCAGATTTTGTTGTGATATTTGGCTCCCGTAAACTAAATCGTAAACTTGAAGGATAAACTTTTCACCATTATTTTCAATTACTACTAATTCTCCTAATTCTACTTCTTCGTCTGTTTTTATCCGCATAACTATTTTACCGAAATCTCCAGAAACAACTTGGCCTTTTGTCATAGTTCTGGTGTTAATCTTTTCATTTTTAAGGATTTATGTTTTTGATAAGATAGGACTAATGATGAAGAAAAATAGTTTCAACAAAAAGCTTTATAAAATACCCCTATTTCTAGCTTAAACATGGAAGCAATAGTAATGCATTTTAGACAAGGACGACATCATGTTAACCCTAAACAGATGATTCTTAAAGTGGCTGATACTGCTGAAGAAGCTGAAAAAAGTATTGGTAAAACAGTTACTTGGAAAACACCTACTGGTAATGAAATTAAAGGTAAAATATCGGCTTTACACGGTAGAAATGGTAACGTTAGGGCTATTTTTGCAGAGAAAGGTCTTCCTGGTCAAGCTTTAGGTCAAAAAGTTACAGTTGAATAATTTCTTTTTTTAGAGTGGTTTTTTGATTTTAAATGAATCTATGCAACGATTAACTAGTTGTCACTTATGGGTAACAAATAAACCAAAAAGTTTATAAACTAAAGCCCTTTTTTAAGCTTATAATGGTGGAATTAAGAGCTTTACATTTCTCAGACTTGCACGAAGATTATGCTAAATTGGAAGCTATTCAAGAATTCTTATCAGATCATGAAAGTATTGATGTTACTCTATATTCTGGTGATTTTATTCAGTGTCAATATGAAATTACAAAAGATATTGGTGGTTTTTATGATACTGAAGGAAGACCTTTTATGGCTAGTTTGTTAGAAGGGGGCTTTAATGCATGCCAAAGTGATGAATTATTTAATGAAAAGAAAGAAGAATTAGTTTCTCTTATTGAAGAAGTTAAAACTCGAGATGTAACTATGGGGGATCAAGAAAAATATGGTTCTTTAATTAGTGTACTAACTGACTTAGTTGCAAAAAAAACAATCGAAGTAACAGATAAAACATTTCCTGAAAAATTAGCAAGAGAATCTTATCAGAAATTGGCTGATGAATTTGGAAAAATAAATGAGATTGCTCCAATTTGTGGGGTTCTTGGAAACCATGATTTAACTATTGGTTATGACGCATTAGGTGATGTTGTAACTTTTTTAGAAACAACTGAAAAAGCAGTTGTGAAAGGAAAATCCGGAATTGAATTTATTCTTAAAGGAGACATTAATAGTTATGAAGTTCCACCTTTAATCGGGGTAATTACAGGGATTGATAATTCTTTCTCTCGACATTTTATTGATTATGATCTAGGCAATTCTTTAGATTATGTTACTGAGATGGCTGAGAAAGCTAAAGAAGGGGATGATAATAGCCATTATAATGATTTATTAGATTCTTTACCTGAAAAAGTAAAAAATGAGCAAAAAAGATTAGGTTCAGCAGATGATGTTGATATTTATTTAACACACAAGCTTCCTAATTGTGAAAAATCTGCACCTAAGAATAGAAAGGTTTATGGGTGTCCTACCGGAGACATTGCAAAAGAATATTCAGAACATGCTAGCTGTACTTATGGTGGACATTTTCATAGTATGCAAGTTGGTGATAATTTTTTAGAAACTTTGCTTGAATCTAATGATTTTGAAATTGATGAAGATGGATGGAACGTTATTTATGTTGAAGACGAACAATTAAAATTCATTAACTCTGCAGGGGATGGCTTTACTGTTACAGAATTTGATGAAGATAAAAGCATTGAATGTATAATGGTATACGAATTAATTGATGTTTACGATTAGATAAAAATTATTTTCTACTTTTTGGTTTTACTTTAACTTTTTTTTTTGCTCTTTTCCTTCCAGTAGCTTCATCCTCAGCATCTTCTCTTTTTGTAGTCTCTTCAGCAGCTTTCTGTGTTGCTTCTGCTGCTTTTTTTTCTTGAGCTTCTTCTCTTTTTGCTTCTTCTACAAAATTGTCTAAAGCTTGAATAATTGCTCCACAGATTGGTGCAATTTTTTTAATCTCAGTTTCAATCTCTTGAACTTTATTGTCCCAATCAGAATCTGTTGGTTTAGGTATTTCAATATTTTCTGCTATTGTTAAAGCCATGCCACTCTCAGCATAAAGTTGGTCAAAATGATTGTAGGCTGTACCCTGTTCTTTTCCTCTGATTCTTTTAAGATGATGAGTTGCATGTTCAAGATGTGTTTTAAGATTGTGTAATTTATCTTTAGCACTTTTTGCAGCTTTTTCTTTATCTTTTTTGTTTAACGAATTAATTATATCGTTACAATCGTTAATCGCTTTTACCAAATAACCTTTAGGGTGTCTGATATGTCCTTCCCTTCTTTCTCTTGATCTTCGTTTTTTTCTTGCATCGTCTGCTTGTGCATAGCGAGCAATTTCACTCTGTCTTTTCCGTTCTCGTTCTGCTTTTCTATCTCCGGCACCTTCAGCACGATTTAAAGTAAAAGCCCGAATAGCAGCAATAATCATTGCTAAAAGCATGATTAGGAAACCCCAACCAATAAGGTTATCCAGACTTAATAAGAATCCAGCGAAAGTTGCCCCTACAGAAATAGCAATCGCAATTGCTAACATTACTTCTTCTTTTAACGCTTCACTTTCATGGACAAGTTTGAAACTGATATAGGCAACGATAGCAGCGATAGCTAACCCACCCCAGACTCCGAACGGAGCAAGAAGATAATTAAGTCTTTCTGTGGTACTTACTCCGGTATTAGTTTCGGCAATGAAAATAGCAAATGTTGATAATGCGGAAGCGGCAACTGCAAAAATTTTACCTTGTTTGTTAACTTCCCCTTTAGAACCAAACAGTTTTAAGTTTCTGATCCCTTCCATGAAAATAGCAACGAAAATTACAAAGTAAAGAATGAACGAAATAAAGTAAGCGTCTTCTATACTAGCATTACCAGTAAATAAACCTTTGAAAAAGGAAAGTACATCTGAAAAGATACCTCCTACTCCTGTATTTGAAACGTAATCTCCTGGTGTTGGTACAGCTGCAAAAACAGTTATGGAGAATAAGCTTATCAAAATTAATGTTGGTAAAATAATATTTTTAAGTTTCATTGAGGATCACCTTCTTTTTTTAATAATAATTTAATCTTAATACTATTATATAAAAAGTTAAGTTATATAAATATTTCTTTAAGAAGTTACTTTTCTTGATATCTTTTTGGATTCTTCTTAATATGTTCTTCAAGTTCTTCAAGGTTTTTAATTTCAACTTGTAAGCCGTTAGTCCAACCAATAATTTTATTTACTGCTTCTAATAACTGTGGCCATTTTTCATTCAATTCTTTTTCTTCTCGCCAATGAGTTTTTTTACTCATAAACAAATCAGTATAAATTTTTGTTACTTCTGCAATATTTTCCAATAATTTCCGAATACTTCCTTCATAACGAGAATTGTATTTAAGAATGTTGGCTGTAAATGTTTTCATATCTCTTTGAATTTTTTCTGCAGCGTTATAATAAATGTTAACGCCTTTAATTGAAACAATTTCTTTTACTAATTCTTTTAATTCTTTTTCTAATCTTTGTTCAAATTTTTCAACGTTTTTTTCAGATCTACCTACATTTTCTGAATGATTTCTAATTGCTCCCGTATTTCTTTGACCTAAATCCTTTATTTTTAGTTGTGTTTCAACATCTTCTTTTAATTTCTCAAGATAATTAAATTCTGTAGCTAACCATTTTTTTTCTTTAGTAGCATATTTTTTTATCTTTTCCAAAGTCTTAGCTAATTTCTTTTTCTTATCTTCGTCAATAATTTTTTGCGTATTTTTCTTCGGCGGGTCATAAATTGGAATAATAACATTCTCTTCATGATTATGATTTTTACTAAACTGGATTGGTCTACCAGAGAACTTTAACTTTTTATTTCCTTTAACTAAATCTGAACGAGGATTATCTGAATGAGTTGTTCCTTCTCCACCTCTACCAGCAAAAGAATGTTTAAAATTGGTAATATGGTAATAAATCTCTCTTTCTCCCTCTGACCCTTTGTAAACAACCACACCGGCTGGTTGTTTCTTTAAATTAACACCATCAATTTTATGTTTGATTTTTTCAAATTGGTTAGGGTCAGCTTCAAATTTTAATTCAAATTTTCCAGAAGTATCTTTAGTAGTATCAATCATAATTGGTTTAGAAAGCGGGACTAAGTTTCCTTTAATTTGGGCCAAAACGCCAACAAAAAACTTATGTCCTTTAACAAAACCATCCAATTTCGCATTATAAATTTGTTTACCGGTCATATCTTTTAAATCAAGTTCTCGATCAGGATCAAAAACTACTCTACCAGTAATTTTAAATTTTTGTAAATCTTTTTTAGGGGTATCTTTTTGCCAACCTTTCAAAACCCAAACCCCTGTTCTGACCATTTTAACTAAAGTATTTGCAGGTACCCAGGTATAACCGTTTTTCCCCCAATTTATACCATGGCTGTTTCTAATTTTGAAAGATTTCACACCTTTCCCTTTGTAAGGGTAATGGGAATGGTACCCAACAATTACCATTCCATGCCCGCCATCTTTACCAGGGTTTGAATTTTCGTAAAATGCTTTATTATAAGGCAAGTTCATATCGTTAGGAAAATCTACAGAAATGTAACATGGGTTTTTGTTGCGAAGTTCATGTACCCATTGGTCAGGGTCTCTTCGATCCAACCTTCTAAAATCAATTAATTTTTTTGTTACTGCATCATTTGTTGCAGCCGCATCAGGAGCAGTTCTAAATTTATTACTAGGTAATCCTTCAAAAGTCCATAAATCTTCAAAACAAACTCCATCCTTTGTTAATGTATCAATAGCTAGTGAAGATGCTGCTCCAACATCTCTATTTTCTTCACCGTATTTTTTTCTTGTTTGGTAATATAAATAAGTTGGTGATAAATATTTTTCTGGTTGTTTATAACCTACCTTTCTAATATATTCAAAGATTGAAGTTGCCGCAAAAGCTGTACAGGCACCAAGACCATCTTGAGATCTAATCCCCATAAAATCTGGTGATAAATCTACAAAGATTTTTTCTTCGTCAGGAATTTTTGGTTGTTTAGGTACTTTTGGTGCAGGAACTGTTGGCGCGTTAGGATTTTCTCCGGGTTTAGGTTTTCCTGGTGGCATTGGCGGGTCATCAGGATTGGCTTTTCTTGGTGATGGTGGTGGCACTCTTCCTGGAGGTCGAGTATTTTCATCAGATGTTCCTCCTCCTGGAGTACTTCCATTTCCTCCAATTCCAAAAGTTCCACCATCTTTTTTCCATTTAGCAAAGGCAACTATTGCTCCTACTAATAAAGCAAGAAGCATGATTAAATATCCCCAGCCAATTAAATTGTTTAAACTTAATAAGAATCCAGCAAAAGTTATTCCTACGGATGCAGCAATAGCAATGGCTAACATAACTTGTTCTCTGAAAACTTCACTATCATAAATTAGTTTAAATGTTATATAACACATAATTCCTGCAATTGCTAACCCACCCCAAACTCCGAAAGGAGCAAGAAGAGCATTCAGTCTTTCAGTTGTACTAACTTGAGTAGCATAATCAATCACATACAAAGAGAGAGTAGATAGAAGTGAAGCAGCAACAGAAAACACTTTACCCTGTTTGTTTACTTCGCCCTTATAACCGAAGATTGGTAAAGCGCGTAACCCTTCCATAAAAATTGCTAGAAATAAAATGAAAAACAAAATTTGTGAAATTAAATAAGCTGATTCTATTTCCGGTACTCCAGCAAATAAATCTTTAATAAACTGAAACAGGTTAGTAATTGATTCTCCCGGTGTTGGCACTTCTGCCAGAACTGAGAAAGAGAACATAATAGTTAAAAGTAAAATAATCGTACCTATTCTTGTTTTACTGTTCATCTTCCTCTTTTTTTTACTTTTACTTCTTCATAGCTTCTAATTTTGCTTCTTCAAGTTTAAATTCTTTTTTTGCGTTTTCAAAAATTCTAACTAAAGCAGTATCGGCTTTGATTGCTTCTTTTAAAATGTCTTTTAGTTGTAAATATTTGGCTTTTGTTCCTCCTCCTCTACCAGCATCACCTTTGATATAAGGACTTACATGGGCACCAAATTTTGCACCTAATGTTCCTAAAACCTTGTCAAATTGTCCATTTCTTGCTTCTAATTTAATTAAATCTTTCCAATACACTTCTATCTTTTGTTTCCAATTTTTAATTTTTCTTTTTTGGCCATCATTGGCTTTATTTTCTAATTTGTTTAAGTGTTTAATAAAGTGATCAAGTCTTCTTCTCATTCGGCGTAAAGTCCTTTCTTCTCTTTTAACTTTAATATATTTGAACTTTTTAGTGTCTCCTAACTTACCATTTTTTTTCTTATATTCATCATCTAACTGTTTGTCTACTGTTTTTAACCAAGCGAATTCAGCAATGGAAAATTTTTCTAATTTTTCTGCTTCTTTTTTACCTTTGTCTTCATCACTTATAGATTCACCACCAGAATCTTCTCCTCCACCAAGAATTCCTCCTCCTCCACTACTACTTCCACCACTTCCTCCAGAAGAAGTTGAACCACTGCTATTAGATCCGCCGCCTTTAAACATGGTAAAAAGTCCAATTATTAATGCTATCATCATAATAATGAAACCATAGCCAATAAGGTTAGGTTCAGAAATAAACCATCCACCGAACATTAAACCTGCTGAAAAAGCGGTGACCGCTCTTATGCCAGTGTGACTTTTTAAAAAATCTGCTTCTTTAGTTGCTAAGAAAATTATTAAAGTCATTATACCGGCAATGGCTAGACCCGCCCAAACACCGAAAGGAGCAAGTGCGTTTTTCATCATTTCTCCAGTAGATTGGCCAGTGAATTGTTCGCCCATAAAGATTGCTGCTACTGAAAGGAAAGTTGCTGCAAATGCAAACCATTTTCCGGGCGTATTAATTTCTCCTTTTCCGCCAAAAAGTGGAAGGAACTTTAATCCTTCAACATAAATTGCCATGATTAAAATAAAATAGGCAATGTAAATTAAGAAATAACTTTGTTCTGCATCAGCTGAACCTGTAAACATGTCCATGAAGAAACTTCCTGCGTTTTTGAACATTTCGCTGAATGTGGGCATTCCTTCTTGAGCAAGAACACCGAACGAAAGTAATCCGATCAGAGCTAAACAAATTGTTAATAAAATAATATTTTTAGTTTTCATGATTAATCACCTGTTCATTTTATTTTCAATTGAATCTTTTTTTAACTCTTCTATTAATTCATTATCAATTGCTTTTAATGCTGATGTCGCTTTAGCTATTTTTTGAGTGATTTTTAATGCTTCTTCTAAAGTTTCTTTTGCTTTTACTTTAGTTTTAGCATTTTCTGCATCTTTAAGTTTATTTTTCAAATTAATTTTTAATTCTTTTTCTAAAACGCCACTAAAAACTGTTAATTTCTCTTTAGTTTCCGGG
The DNA here is from genome assembly GCA_964594395.1 of uncultured Methanosarcinales archaeon. Taxonomy (GTDB): domain Archaea; phylum Nanobdellota; class Nanobdellia; order Woesearchaeales; family GW2011-AR9; genus CAZQLW01. The sequence continues at coordinate 32,653 of CAZQLW010000002.1, forward strand.
TTCTTAGTAATCACGTTCTCAATTTTTCCTACTGCGTCTGTTACAAAACGATCAAAATTTATTGCTTTATCTTCATATCTTGAAGCCGCTCTAATTTCTTCTTTTGCTTTTTTAAGCGTTCCTTTTGGTCTTTTTAATTCTTTTAAAGCGTCTTTAATTTCATCAGTAGTTTTCTTATTATATCTCCAAACATTTCTTAATGCTTGAACCAATTTTTTGGTTAGAGTCTTTCCCGTTTTAGGGTTTTCTGGCCCCGGAGTTGTTGGTGAATCATTTCCATCACCTTTATCCATATATTTCGCTTTACCAAAAAAAGTATTTCCATCATCAGGAGTATCATTGTAATGTTTGACAATAGCCACAATAACTCCAACAACAATCGCAATTATCAATATAAAATATCCCCAACCAATGACGTTTGCTTGAGAAAGAAAAAACCCGGCAAAAATCATTCCTACTGCTAAAGAATAAGTTATTCCTAACGTTACATGTTTTTCAAATAATCCGGAATCTTTTCCAGCTAAGAAAACGATTAATGCAAAAATTCCTGCCAAAGCAAGACCTGCCCAAACTCCGAAAGGAGCTAAAGCCATATTAATAAGTTCTTGTGACGATTGACCTGAAGCTTGTTCAGCAATAAATATAGCCATTACAGAAAGGGTAGTTGCGGCAAAGGCAAACCATTTTCCTGGAGTGCTGATTTCTCCTTTACTGCCAAAAAGAGGTAAGTATTTTATCCCTTCAACATAAATTGCGATAATCAGAATGAAGTATGCTATAAAAACAAGGAAATAAGTGTGGTCCATTGATGCCGATCCGACCATTACGCCTTTAGTAAATATGCTTAAATCGCTAAACAAATTTTTAAATATTTCACTGGCAGTAGGAACATTTCCATTTTGAGCTAAAGCACTGAAAGAAAAGATTACGAAACTTAACATGAATAATAATACTTTTTTCATTTTACATCACCTATTTTAAATATTATACTAATTAGTATAAACTAAAGAGAAATAACCAGCCTATTTAAAATTTTCTTATCTCTAATAGTTAATTAGGTTTAAATTGGATTATTGATGTTTGAAAATAATTAACTTCAATCAATAAAAACAACAAAAATAATATAAACTACTAAACAATTTCTTTAAACTATGACAGATGCAGGTAATCGAGTGAAAGTAATCACAAAAAAGAGTACTGAAGAAGGTATTCTCATGCCCAGTTTTGATGAAAGTACAGTTATTATTAAATTAGATAGTGGATACAATACTGGTTTTGAAAAAAAAGAAATTGTTAAAATGGTGACTTTGAAAAAAAGTAAACCAAAAGCAGAGACAAAACAAAAAATTAAAATTAATAAAGATTTACCAACAATTAGCGTTTTACATACCGGGGGAACAATAGCTTCTAAAGTAGATTACCGGACCGGCGGAGTTGCTACTGAATTCAGTCCGGAAGAGTTACTTTCTTTATTTCCGGAACTAAAAAATATTGCTAACATTGAATCTGAACTAATTTCGCAGATGTGGAGTGACGACTTAAGATTTAAACATTTCACGTTAATCGCAAAAAAGATTGAACAGCAAATTAAGAAAAAAGTTAAAGGAATAATTATTGGAATTGGTACAGACAATTTAGCAGTTGCCGCATCAGCGTTATCTTTTATTATTGAAAAATCTCCTATTCCTATTTTGTTTGTTGGTGCCCAACGTTCTTCAGACAGAGGTAGTAGTGATGCTGGGATGAACCTTATTTGTGCTGCAGAATTTATTGCGAAAACTGATTTTGCAGGGGTAGGAATCTGCATGCACAAAAATGCTGATGATAATAATTGTTTAATTCTTCCGGCCAATAAAACTTATAAATTACATTCTTCACGAAGGGATGCGTTCAAAGCGGTTAATTCTAACGCGATTGCGGAAGTAAATTATAAAACAAAAAAAATAAAGTTCATTAACAAAGATTATCAAAAAGCAGACAAAAAAATAATCGTCAAACCGAAGATGGAAGAAAAAGTTGGCTTGTTAAAAATTCATGTTAACATGTTTCCTGAACAGTTTGAGTTTTTTAAAAATTATAAAGGGTTAGTGATTGAAGGTACCGGCCTTGGCCACACGCCTGGACAAGCACCCAATCCAGAATCTGAAATTCATAAAAAGATTTATCCTGCAATTAAAAAAGTTATTGATTCTGGTTGTGTGGTAGTGATGACAACTCAATGTATTTTTGGTGGGGTAAACATGAACGTTTATGATAAAGGGAGAGACTTATTAGAATTAGGTGTTATTCCCGGAAAAGATATGTTGGCGAATACTGTATTAGTGAAATTATCTTGGCTTTTAGCTAACTATTCAAAAGAGGAAACAGAAAAATTAATTTCAGAAAATCTTCGTGGAGAGATTAATCAAAATATTAGTTACGAGAAAGAATTTATTAAATAAAAAATGGTGTTGCTTTTTTTAACTGTTGGTGTGCTTTTGCTAGTTTTACTTAATCTTTATTTTTATTATCAAAGCATGAAATCAGTAGACAAAGATCTTCAGAAATTTAATTGGGATAACTTGCAAAAAGAAGAATACTTAAAAAAATGTTACAATTATGTTGGCGATAGATTTGGAAGAGTTAAACATTGTTGGTTAGTTTTACCGTGGAGAAATTTCTTTTATCGGAACATGTGGAAAATGAAAAACAAAGGGTTGCCTTGTCATATGTACACCTTTTTTTTAAACCAGTGTCTGAAAAAAAAGTTCCCTAAAAAAAATATTAAAACTATTTTTGCTGCTGATCGGGCAAAGAATATTGTTGTTCATTTTTATACAAAAGTTAAACTGTCTGGGAAATGGATTAATGCTGATTCTTGGGGAAAGAAAAGAGGATTACCATTCGGAAAAAATATTCATGATTCAAAATGGAAGAGGTAAGAAAATGAAGAAAATATTTTTATTAATTGTATTGTTGTCAACTATTTTTTTAATTGCTTGTAGTAGTATAAAAGAATGTTCTGTTGATAAGGATTGTGTTACTAGCACCTGTTGTCATGCTTCAGAAGCAGTTCCAAAAGAAGATGGGCCGGACTGTACAGGACAGTTATGCACTATGGAATGTGTACCTGGGACGGTTGATTGTGGTCAAGGAAAAGTTAAATGCGTTTCTGGAGAATGTGAAGTTGTTTTGAATTAATTATTTTTTAATTTTATTCCCTTTTACTTTCTTTTATTATGTCAAGATTATTTTGAATAATGCTCGTTCTTAACTCAGGACTTTTAATCATTGAACATCTAAATTTAAGTTTTTCTTTTATTTCTAATAATTGCTCTTTTTCTTTGATCATATAAGCATGGACCCATAACATGTCCATAAAAAAAGTGAGGGTTTTAGATTTTAATTCTGTTGGTTCTTCGTCATGCCATTCTTTAAATGCATCGTATTCAAATAATAAATCATTAGGATTAGAATAAACACTTTTAATTCCATCATGTACATATTGATTTATTTCTCCTTTAATTCTAGCAATATTCTCGACAATTCCTCTTTCTTTCAATCTTTGAGCACAAACATCTCCTAATCCGAAGGCCATTGCTACGTAAATATCGTCAAATTCGTTTGGAAAATACTCTTTTGATTCTGAAAGGTAATGTTCAAATATTATTCTCTGAGCACTTTTAATTGGACTAGAAACTTTTTCCCTTTTCATAATTGCTTCATATATGGGATGATTTTCAGTTACAAGATTCTTAGAAACGATTTCATATGTTTTTTCAACATTTTTATAAGTAATTTGAACATTATTCTGGGCTTCTTGAATCATTGCATCTAATTCTCTTGTTTCTTCTGGTTTTAATGGAACTGTATTATCTATTATTAATTTTAATGTCATTTCTCTTGCTTTTAGAATTAACTTTTTAAATTTTAGTGAAGTGGGGTAGTTATAATGAAGATTTAAAAAGAAATTAAAAACTTCTTCTTTTGCATTTTATTTAACATTATTCCATTCATTAAATAAATTACTCAACGGTTTAATAATATCTTTAATTTTTTCATATTCAATGATCATGTTAGAAATACCTTTAGTTGTATCTTTAATCTTTGTTCCTTTTTTCATGATAGTAATAATTTTTTTGTTCATCGCAAAAGCAATACCTGCTTCTATTGCTCGGCCAGTTGGTTTATGTGTCATATCTATTAAAAGAACATCACATTTTTTAATTTCTTCTTTTGCAACGTCCATTAATTCTTTTGAATCATGAAACATTTTTTGATAATTTTCTATATCTCTAATAAAACAAAAATCTTGAAATCCACTTTCTTTTACTAGTGAACAAAGTAATTCTATCTCTGCCTTATTTTTCCCTTCTTTAAATGATGCCGTAATAAACACTTTCATTTTTTTATTTATTCTTCCTTAATAAATAAACTTTTCTAAAAAATAAATTATTTTCAAACCAATTTAACAAACATTTTTAAACAATAACTATTTCTGGACAGTCATGAACCATATCTGGCAAATCACAGAAGAAGAGAAAAAATTACCACACCTTAACAGTCCGATTTTTATTGAAGGGCTTCCAGGAATAGGTAATGTTGGTAAGATTGCAGTAGATTTTTTGGTTGAAGAATTAAAAGCTAAAAAACTGTACACTTTTTTCTCTTACCGCTTTCCTCATTCAGTATTTGTTAACGAAAAAAATTTAGTGGAAATGCCGAAGATTGAAATTTATTACAAAAAATTTGGTAACAAAAGTAAAAAGAAAGACCTGTTGCTTTTAACAGGTGATATTCAACCGATTGATGAAGAAAGTTGTTACACTTTTTGTGAAGAAATTTTAAAAATTGTTAAACATTATAAATGTTCAGAAGTAATCACTACTGGTGGAATTGGGTTACAAACTCCTCCCGAGAAACCTAAAGTTTATTGCACTGCAAACAACGACAAATTGTTTAAAGAGTATACAAAAAAAGGCATCCATATTGAAAAAAATATTTTTGGTATTGTCGGTCCGATTGTCGGCGTTTCCGGAGTACTTTTAGGGTTAGGCAAAAAAAGAAAAGTTAAAGGTGTAGCTCTTCTAGCAGAAACCTATGGGCATCCGATGTATCTTGGAATTAAAGGTGCAAAAGAACTTTTGAAAGTTTTAGAAAATAAACATAACTTTGGTATGAACTTAAAAAAGATGAGTAAAGAAATTATTGAAGTTGAAAAAGAATTATTGAAAAAAACAAAAGAGTGGGCTCAGGAAATAGTTAGTAGTCGAGCAGGAGCTCAAGCAAAAAATAAAGATATGAGTTACATCGGATAAATTAATTCTTAACCTTTTTTTCTGTTAAATGTACTCTTTTCATTAATATTTTCATTTTTTTCTCCATTTTTTATAACTATTTTCAGATATTCTTAAGCTGAGCAGTTCAAAAGCTTTATAAATAAATATATTATACTTTCTTTTAATGTACAAAAAGAGGGATAGAAAAAGTCTATTTAGTTTAATATTTAATAGTTTTAGCTCTAAGAAAGCACAAGTTACAATTTTTATCATTTTAGGAATCGTTTTGTTATTAGCAGTAGTCTTAGTTTTTACATTAAAAGAAGAGATCACTAAATTTAAACCAGAAGAATTAATTACTCCTACAAAAGGTAAAGTTGAGAATTTTATTATAACTTGTATGGATAAAGTTGGTGAAGAAGCTCTTTTTAAAGTCGGACTGCAAGCTGGTTACATTGAAGTTCCTGAAGAAATTGTTAAAGATGCTAGTATGAATTTAAAAGTATCGCCGATGAACGTTGTCCCTTATTGGGCTGAGGGTCCGAATACTCACATCCCTTCTTTAGAAGAAATAAAAATTAGAATTGATAAATATCTTGAAGAAAATGTTCGTAACTGTTTATTTGAAATGCAAGCTTTTCAGAGTACTTATAACTTAATTGAAAAAACTCAACCTCTCGCAGATACAAAAATTGGTGAAAATGGTGTTATTTTTAATTTAAAATGGAATGTAGAAATACGTGATAAGTCTGGCGAAGTTATTACTGAAGTTATTAACCATGTTTCTGAATCAAGGATAAAACTGAAACAAGTTTACGAAATGGCAAGAAGGGTTGTAGAGAAAGAAATGGAAGTTTTAAAATTTGAAGATATTACTCAAGATTTGATTTCTCTTGAACATCCCGATTTACCAGTTTCTGGCATTGAATTGAAGTGTACTAAAAAAACTTGGGAATTACAAAAAGTTAAAGATACATTACTGAACATGTTACGGATAAATATTCGTGAACTAAAAATTCAAGGGACAGAATTTGTAGAATTTCCTGAAGAGTTAACTTATTACCAAAACCATTACATCTGGGACATTGGCGAAGATTATATTAATCCTGACGTGAGTGTAGCATTTAATTTTGATGAACGTTATCCTTACACTTTTGCAGTAACACCTTTATCCGGTAACAAAATGAAAAGTTCACAAATGGGTGGTGGTGAGATGCTTTCTTTTTTATGTATTCAAACTTGGAAATTTACTTATGACTTAATTTATCCTGTTTTAGTGAGGGTTAGAGACGAAACTACTGGTTATGAATTTAATACTGCTTTTACTGTCCATTTGATAAAAAATACACCTTATCGTGGCGAAGCTTATGCTCGGCCATCTTATATAGTAGAAAAAGCAACTGATGAAGATTATTGTAAAAATTTGAATGTTCCTTTAACAGTTTACACGAACGAATTGGTAGAAAATAATTATACCGGAGTTTATTACACTGACCCGTTAGAAGATGTTAATTTAAGTTTTACATGTTTACGTTACCGTTGCGAAATGGGCCAATCTGAATACGATTTTGCTGCTCAAGGGCACGTTGCGGGAATAATTACCAATTTTCCTTACTGTGTTGGCGGAATTTTACGTGGTGTTAAAGAAGGTTATAAAGAAGATTGGGTAAGAGTAGTTACTTCTCCAAGTAAAGAAGTTGAACTAAATTTAGTGCCTGTTTTTGAATTTCCATTAAACAAAGTTAAAGTTGTAAAACATCAACATTTTGAAGATGGTCAAGATTTATCTCCTGCTGAACCGTTAGGTAACGAAATGGCTTTGATAACTTTAACTTATCGTAAACAGGGTGATACTTTTGATCAACCTTACCACAAAGTTACGCAAGTAATCTCTAAACAACTTAACACAGATTTATTTGAACAGGAATCGTTTGAATTTTTGGCTAAAGCTGATTTTACTTACGATTTAGAAATTAACCTTTTAAGTGAAGAAAAATTTTTGGGAGGATACAAAGGTAACTGGACAGTTGATTGGGACCAGTTAGAATCTGGAAATGAAATTATTTTCCATGTTTTTGCTAACGATAATCCTTCTGACGAGGAAATGTTTGGGTTAATGACGGGTTTGACAGTAAAAAGTAAAGATGTACCAGTTCCAGAAATAATCACATCACAGAAATAAAATTAAAATTGAAATTGAAAAAAGTAAAAAAATAATGGGAATTAACAAATTTAACCGATGTTGGAAAGTTATCGTAATTTTGGTACTAATACTTTTACTTAATTTACCCATCATAAGTGCTTTGGAAATATCTAATGTTCGGGTTGAAGATGTTACTGAAACTAGTGCCGTTGTTAAATGGGACACCGATGAAGCTAGTGATAGTTTTGTTAGTTACGGGAAAGAAAAAGATAATTTGGAAACTATCGGCGATGCTAGTTCTGTTACTAATCATCAATTTACTTTAACGGACTTATTACCTGAAACTACTCATTATTACGGTGTTGAAAGTAATGAAGTTGTTGATGATAATTCTGGACAATTATATTCATTTCAAACTCTTACTCCAGACACTACTGCACCTCAGCTAGTTGTTGAAATGCCGGAACTTGTTCCTGGCAACAAGTTAAGTTTTATTGGTTGGACGGAACCGGGAGCGAAAGTTATTGTTTATGTTAATGGAGATCAAGCTGGTTCAACAACTGCATTTGAAGAAAAAATAGAAGAAGTTACTGAAATTGTTGAAACTCCTGCTGTTGAAATTGAAGATGTTGAAACTACTGAAACTGTTGAAGAAGAGTTAACTGTTAACGAAACTAGTGTTCCTGAAGCTGAAGCTGAAATTGAACAGGTGTCAGAAAACAATGAAACTGAAGAGAGTGTAACTGAAACCGAAAATGAAAGTGAAGCCCTTGCTGGAGAATCTATCGCTACTGGTTTTGCTGCTGAAAATGATAAAGTGGAAATAGTAGATTCTAGTCAAAAACCGAAAGGTAAATTTGAATTTTCTAACATCATTTTACAAAATAATGAACAAAATACAATAAAAGTTGAAGCAATAGATCAAGCAGGTAATTCTGTAAGTTTTGAGGGACAAGTTTTTGCTGATACTAGTAAACCAAAATTAGAATTTGAAGACTTGCCTGAAATTGTTGACAAAAATTCTTTCGAATTAAAAGGTAAATTGTCTGAAAATTCTACTTATGAAGTTTTTGTTAACAATAAATCCGTTTTTACTGGCGATGGAGACAAGATTGAAGATAGTATCACTTTAGATGAAGGAGATAACAATGTTGTTGTAGTTATTAAAGATTCTGCTGGTTGGGAAGTAACTAAAAAGTTTGTAATTTATTCTGATACTCAGCCTCCTGCAGTGAAAATTGAAATTGAAAAAGGTAAAGATTATTATCAAGGGAGAGCAGTATCTAGTATTCATGGAGAAACCGAACCAGGAGCAACAGTTTACCTTTATGTTTATCGCCCTTTAGGTTACGAGTACACTGCAAAATTTGATAAAGCTTGGGAAAAAGTTACTGCTGACGAAAATGGTGAATTCACTTTTAAAGATGTTAATTTTGAAAATAAGCCAATCAATCTTAAAGATTTGGCTCCAAAACAAGTTCCTTCCGGACTTCAAGAAGATGTAGTTTTTTCTGTTCAACAACTTGCTGAACAAGAAGAAGTTAGTTACAAAGTTTATGTACTTGCTGAAGATCGTGGTGGAAGGACTAGTTATGCTCAGGAATCAATCAATTTGAAAACTTGCCGTTCTGCTAATTGGGCTTTTGACGTTTTATCTATGCCCCAGTTTCAAGCTCCGTTAAGGTTAGACCCAGGATTAGTTGATGAAGGAAGAGAAATTGTTCAAGCAGTTTTTAATTTTTCTTATCGCGGTCAGGGAGTAGCACAAAGAGATTTAGCTACAGGAAATGTCTTACCAGGTAAAGAAGCTTACATCATTAACGGTGTCAGTTTTGATAAAGCTTGTACAGAAGGATTGTTGGATGATAAAAGTTTTCAATTAGGTTGTTCAATTCTTCCTCAACAACCAAGAGGGGCCACTCCTAACGCTGACAAAACTGCTTGGTTAGTAAACTTTAATTTGCACAGTGCAGAAAAAATCAGTGAAACTGAGGAAGATTTTTGGAACGAGTTTAAGAAAAGGCAAGTTATGTTTCCATTAAAAATAATGGTCAAGTATCAAGAACGAGGTTCTGATGGTAAATTGGGACCGCCAAAAACTCAATCTAGCTGTTATGATTTAAGTTATTTTGTTGACATTCCTATTGATAGTAAAGATATGTTACCCGACTGGATTGCTGATGAGGGGATAGAAGCCATTCAATTTACTTTGGATAAGATTGATTTAATTTTACCTTACCTTGAAAAAGCAATTATGATATCGGGTGTTGCTTGTATCGGTTCATTTTTTGGAAGAATGATTGTGAGGTGGTTAAGAGTTGTTTATTCAGAATGGGAAGGTTATACCTCTTCGTTAACTGGCGGTGGTGGTGATTCCGGTGGTAATGGTGAGGATAAGTGTCCTACCAATCAAAACAAATTGTTGTTAGAAAGTACAAAAAAACATTGGGAAGAAGTTGAAAGTGAATTATTTAAAAATGAAGTTAACAAGCCAAGAATAAAAAATTGGAAAGAGCAAAAAACTCTTGATGATCTTTGTCCAAAAACGGCAGCAATGTGGAAAGCTGAAAATCTTTTAGATACAGTTTACCGTTGGAGTTGTGACCGACTACTTTGTCGAGCAGTGCCTGCTGGTTGGACTTCTGATAGGGATAAAAAAGATATTGATACGGTAATTATTTCTCAGAAAAGATGTACTGCTACTAGTAGGGGAATTCCTTTGCAACCACAAGAAAATTGTCAAAAACTTATTGCTCAAACAGTTTCCGGTGGTGCATCGACAAGTTCTAAAGCACTTGAATTGAAACGGGATGGAGCTTTCCCTTGTTACAAGAATCCTATCAATGATCAATTATATTATGTTGGTGAACCTGCTAAAGGTGTTGTTGACGAACCAAAAATATTGCCACTGGAGTGGTTAGGTCGACATGGATTATCTTTACAAGAAGGGTTAAACATTGATGGTGAAGATTTGATTGCTTACAAACCTGCAGGTTCTAAAGATATTATTGTGGGGACCGATCAAAGTTGTAATTATGTTTGTTCAAGGATGAGCGGTTATAAAGCTGATCAAGAAGGTGGGATTGAAAGTGTAAACATGCTTACTAAAGATAAAGGTAATTTTGGTTGTTATAAAGAAGTTATTGATGAGGTTTCTGGAGAAACTCGTCTTGCAAACGATGCAGGTTATTTGAAAGGTTCTGACAAAATTCCTGCTGCTTATTACACACAAGATTGTTTTGTTAATGTTGATGATACTGGAAAAATTCCTGAACGAACAGGAGCAGATACAGGGATGTTACAATGTGTTTGTACTCCTAAAGAAGGTGATACAGAAAAAACTTTTGGTTCAAGAACTGCAGCTAAAGAAATTGATAATCAGGCAGAAAATTGGGTTTACCGTCAGGCAGAAGTGTTTAAAATTAGTAATGGTGTCCAGGGGACATTTTATCCAAAATGGAGATATTATAAGGGGAGGGACGTTTCTTCCGCTTTTGGTGCAGACTATTTAACAGACAATTTCCGTAGTGAAAAAACTGTCCATGAGATTAATCCTTCCACGCAACATATTGGTGCATTTCAAACAGTTTGTTTATCTGGGATTAGAGCAAGGTTAATGACTTTAAAAAGTATTTTAGAAGGGTTAAAGAATTGTATCGTGGAAGCTAAAATTACTGGTTTGCATGATGCTGGTGTTTGTAAAACTTTGTTTACTCAACACGTTTGTGGTTTAATCTATAAAGCAATTGCTTACTTCTTTACTGATTGTAGCCCTTATTCAGTAAAAGATGAAGCTAATAAAGGTACTTTTGATCAAGTGGGAAAGTTTTTTGAAATTGGTTTAGGAGCAATGGGTGACGCGATGCAAACTTCTATTGACGATATTCAAGATGATTATGGTAATGCTCACCTTAACCAGTATTTTGCTACTGGCGTGAAAGGTTTTGCACAATCAATTTGTATGGCAGCTTTCGGTTACGATTTTCCAATGGGGATGGACTTTATCCAAGATGCAGCTTATGCTTTCCCAACAAAAACTACTGTCCATGTAATTCCTGCCGAAAGGGAACTTTCTACTTATAATCCTGTAAATGGTCAAGCAATTTATAATTATAATATTGGGGCAATGGCCCTCCCTGGTTGCAAAATTAGAAGTTATAAAGTTTATTTGAAATGTGTGGGTCAAGAAGATTATGGTAGTCCTGGAGTACAGTGTGGTACCCAAAAATGTGACTGTTTACAAGCAACAGATCTTAGCGGGACAGAACTAAGAAGTTATCCTCTTGATGGTGGTCAAGGTTTTGATTTAAGTTCAGCAAGTTTCTTTTCATTTCCAATTCCAGCACCACAAAAAGTAGATTCGCCTTACCGTTATGATCACGTTGTTGCTGAATTACAGTTGGACCCTTACGAAGACCCATCCAAATGTTTTGATGAAGGTTATCGTGATGGTAAATTTTATTTCCCCATCATTGACATTTCTCCACCATCAAAGTTTACTTGTCAAGTACAATCAACTTCTGGTAAATATACTTGTCCAGAAGTTGCAGGGATGTTTAGTGCTGCTGGTAGTGGTGCTTACCTTCAAGATCCTTACATTAGTTGTTACGATAAAACTACACAAACTTATGTGAGTTGTAAAACACCAAACCTTTTTACTAAAGGCGATGAAATTAAAGTTAAACTACATCTTGCAACTGATGGTGGCCAGTATTGTATTAGGACAACAGTTACAGGGATACAACCGGAACATGCCCTTCCAAGTATTCCTAAACCTATCCCACAAGGGTTAGCTACTACCCATACTCCAGTAATTAATCTTGGAACTGTTAATGAAAACATGTTTTCTGGAGCAGCGAATACTTTAATGTTATCCGAGAGTGAAAGTGATTCTGGTTGTAGTAACTTGGTCCAGTTTGATTATGTTCCGCAGTCAGGTGTTCAATCAGGTTCTTACAGATTCTCTTACAGTACACAAAATGGAAAATATAGAATAATCATGCCACAGGGAGTTGTTCCTGATAGTCCTTACCTTCCTGGTCAGGGAAATATTTTACAGGATCAAGCAAATAATCAATGGTTCTCTGGTGAACAATTGAAAGAAGTTAAATTTAATATTGGTGGATTTAAAGCACATAATCTTATTGGTTCGCCAATTGGCAATAAAAAAGTTTGTGTTTACCATGTTGGTCAATCTGCTGGCGGTGGATTTGCTCAAGGTGAAAAATCTATTCGGATTAACGCTGAAATTTTGCAAGCTGACCAGAATGGCGGTTGTTATAATGTTGACCATCAAGTAGTTGCTCCCACATTTGGTTTGGCTGCTGCTCAGGAAAACATTCTTATTCGTTTAAATCCACTTATTTCTATTGTAGCTAGTAAAATGCATGAAGAGTTTATTAGGAACAATCACGGTTATGTAATTGCGGAAGCAGATGCGATTATTAACCGTAAACAAGCAGATATGGAAGATGTGGTTGCTTTATATTATCGTGTAGCTGCCCAGATTACGCAAGCAGGCGATCAATGGAAATCACAGTCAGAATCAATTTGTAATTATTTGAAAATCTTCTTTGATCGAGAGTATCCTGGATTGGATGAAGATGCACCAAAACATGACCCGGAGATAAAAAACAAAGGTGAGTACATTAAAGTTGATTATTATTTTAGAGAAATTGCGAAAAGTGCAAGCTGTACAAATATTGTAAAATTAGGTGGTAGTGCTCAAACAACTGCTGTTCAAACTTAAAATGAAAAATAAAAAAGGTAAAGTTGCTACAGAATTGTTAATTATGTTAATTACGGTAGTGGTAACCAGTGCAATAATTTTTCTTTTAGTTCAAGGAGGAGTGTTAACTGTAAAAATGGAAGCTGAACAAACCTCTGTGCTGAATACAGAATTTATTCCAATGGGCAGAGAAGGTTCTCTTGCTGTTAAAGATTTTAAATTTTGTGGTTTTGTTGATTTGAATTATCAATGTATTAGTGAAACAGAAGAATTTTATTTAGGTTCGGAAGTACATTTCATTTTCATAATTGAAAGTAGTACTTCTAATGGTGATATTATGTTGGTGGAAAATTATATGGTTAAAGGTCCAGAAGGAAATATACTGTTAGATGTTGATGAAAAAAATAATTTTAATTTTGATATTATTAGTAAAGAGCGTCAGGAATTAGTTACGTTTAAAGATTTTTTTGTTGTCGGTGAAGAATTAGAAGAAGGTGAGTATACTTTGGAACTTTTTGTAGAAAATCCTTTGTTGAATAAGAAAACCACTTTAATCAAGAAATTTATGATCCATCCAAAAGAATTTGAAGAATACGAAATAGATTTTACTGAAATTGAAGATTAAAAAAAAAGAATGAAATGGTGGGGGAAACGTTTAGAGGGAAAGGTAGCTTATTGTTTTTGCTAGTAATTGTTTCTTTTTTAATTATTAGTTCTTCTTCTGTTTTTGCTGATTCCTGTAATAATGATAAAATTGCTTTGTTAGGAGATTCTATAACGAATTACCAGGGAACAAAAAGTTGGGGTAATGAGTTTAGAAAAATTTGTGGGGATTCACCTGTTAATTTTGCACACAGCGGGAAAAAAACTGATTGGATGCTTCAAAGACTTAAAGGTGAAGTTGATGACTCATCTCCTTATACTTCTGGGAAAATATTGGGTCAAGGATACAAATATTTAATTGTTTTAGGTGGTACTAACGACATTACTGCTGGTTGGGATACAAGTGAAACTAAATCAAATTTGGAACAAATATATTTTACTGCTAAACAAAATGGGATGTTAGTTATTGCTGGAACAATAACTCCTTATAATGTTGCTAATCATCCAGCAAGAAATGAAAAGGTTAAAGAGATTAATAAATGGATAAAATTACAACATCAATTAGGACATATTGATGGAGTTATTGATTTTTATAGTCTTTTAATAGGAGCAGAACCTTGTATGGGTTCGGAGTATGGTCCGGCTTCTTGTAATAATGTTCACCCAAATACTGTTGGTTATAAAGCGATGGCCAATAAAGTTGTTAACGAAATATTTGGCGGTCAAACAATAATTGAACAAACGGCAAGTGCACAATTATCTACCTCTGCAACAGTTCCGGACTTTAAAACAATGATGATTTTAGGGTCACACAATTCTGGGACAAGAGTAAACCGTGTGGATGAAGCTTACAAATTAATTCAGCAGGGTAATTTTGAAAATATTATAGTCACTGGTGGATGTGGTGCACATGATACAGCTGCAGATAATTGTGAAGCTCAACATATGGCCCAATTGTTGTTACAAAAAGGTGTTTCTGCTAACAGGATTATTCTTGAAGAAAAAGCTAAGTCTACCAGTGGAAATTATAAATATTCTCGAGAATTAACTTTACCGCAAACTACAGGGATAAAAGTAATTAACCCTAACGATAAATTGCTTGTCGTTTCTAGTAGTGAGAATGTTAAAGCAGTAGCTTATTGTTTTAGGTACAAAGATCAAGTTGATGCTTATTATGTTCAAGTTCCAAATTCTTATACTCCTGCCGTGATACCTGTTAATTATGATGGTGGAAGTTATAAAAGCATGGTTAACGGTTGCCGACTTAGTGGTCAACAATTAACACAGCAACAATCTCAACCACAAAGTCAACAACAGCAATATCCACCACAACAACAGTATCCACAGCAAAGTCAACAAGGGCAATATCAATCAACATTTATCCCTAAACCTGTTCTTGGTTGTAAAGATGGACAAAGATGTCAAGAAGTTGATCAAGTTTGGAGTGAACGTTTAAGTAGTTTAATGGGTGGTAATGGTCAAATTTGGGACCATAACATAAATGCACTTGCAGATTATAAAAGCACTTATTTTGAAGAAAGACAA
>CAZQLW010000003.1:0-17964 GCA_964594395.1 uncultured Methanosarcinales archaeon
ATCTTTTTATTTTCATCAGAAAATAAATATTAAAAATTTGTTAAAATTTTTATCTTTTTCTTATTCTTAGTTTGTCCAATTCTTCAATTTCTTTCTTCTTAATCTCAAGCAAAGTTACAGAAAGGTTTTGTAAAAGTTGTGACAAATTTTTGTTCTGGTTCATTTGTTTAACCAGTAAAGAAATAATTACTAAAGCTTCAACAAGAAGGATAAACATAATGATAGCAAATACTAATATAATCTCAATCAATGGTATATCAACGCCAAAAGCTAACATTTAATCATCCTCCTTTTCTGATAGAATACTATTTTCTCTTTTAAATCTTTCTCTTTTTAGGATCATCAATTTCAAAAAAAACACTACTTTTTTCCAAAACTAGCTTTAAACTGGTTTTTGGTAACTACTTTTTCATTCAAGTAAATTTTTGTCAAAACATTATAATCCCCATTGTAAATTAGGGGATCATAATTAAACTGTTGAGCAAAAATTAAACTTTGCTCTTCACCGGTTGTATAAGGTCCGTAAACATCAGCAAACAATGTTCCGCCAGACTCTTTATTGATGTTTAATTCCACCAGATAATTATTTTCAAGGTTATTATCAGTATTAGTAACAACTGCACCGGTAATTGAATTTTGATCTTGTTCCAATTGATGTGATTCTGAAAAAATTTGTTCAGGAACGATGACCAGATAAACATCTAAAAGACTATTCTCATTATCTATATCTATTGCAGTTCCCGTAACTGCTTTTGTTTCAATTTCAACCTCCTGTTCTAAAACGGTTTCACCAAAGGTAGAAAATTGTATTTTCATTTGTCTTGGAATAGATAACCCACTTTTAATTTCTAAAGTTCGTTCGTTTTTCTCGCCAGGAGATAAAGTAAACTCTTCAGGATTAACTATTTCTGCCTGTAACAATCCCCCCGTGATCAATTGATCAGAGTAAGATAACGAAGCAATTCGACTAAAATAAGACCCTTCAAACCCTAAAGTTTTTCTAGTAACAATAAAGAAAGGATCATCAATCTCTTGAAATATTTTTGGAAATAATCGCATTGTTTTAGTTCCAGTATTTTCAAAAGTCATTTTTATTTGCGTAACATTATCAGAAATCTGGTTAGTTTCAAATGATTCCTGTTTTAAGAATTTCCTTGTTTCCTCTGCAGAATAAGTTTCATTAAAGGATTCTTCTATTTCTTTTTTAGTAGTTGTGGTTTTCTTCGGTTCAACTTCTTCCGTTACTGTTTCTGCCTCAGTTGAAACAGAACTTCCACTACCGCCACCACGTGAACCTTCAGGAGTTGAAGAAGGACAAGTTAAAACAAGGGGACCATAATCATTAACAAAACTAAACACACTTCCACCATTAGTGGAATTGTAAGGATAACTACTTCCACCATCAGCATAACCATCACCATCACTATCGCTAAAAGTTAAACTACAATAATCATCCCAAGAATTACCCTGCACAGAAATATTTCCAGAATCATTTGTAGAAGTATTAAACTCGTTCCCAGAACTTAAAACGTAAGCATGATAAAATGTTGAATCTTCAAAAGTATTATAATAAATTTGATTATTTGTTCCAGCACCAATATAAATACCATACCCAGAATTACTAAAAGTATTATTACGAATGACAAAATTGTTACCTTCTAATGTTATCCCCCTTTGTAAATTATCAAATGTAACATTAGTAATATTAAAATTGGTAGCGTTATTAACTACAAATCTTATCCCTTCCGAATTAGAACCACTGAATGCACCGTTACTAATAAAACTATTTTGAGGACCATCATTTGAAAAAATGTTATATGTACCTATGTTGGTAAAATTAAAACTAGTAAGATTAAAATTGGTTAAATTATCATCAATTTCAATTGCTTGAGAAGTTCCACTAATAATTAATCCAGAAGCAGTAAAATCATCACAAGAAGAACTAGATTTAGTAATACTAATTCCTTTTAAGTAATCTTGAATTTGACAATCAATGAGGGTGACATTCTCAGCATCGTTAAGATAAATCCCTATACCCGAATCTGAACCGGACCCTTGAATGATAGTATCACTGCAAGTTACTGTTAAATTACCAGAAAGGATTCTAATAACGCCGGTAGAACCTAAATCATTAATTTCAAATGTTCCAGGACATAAACTGATACTTTCATTAATGATTAAATCATCAGAAGGAGCGGTACAACTTAAGTTAAGGTTAAGATCAACTTGGGTACTATTCGTAACTGATAAATTTAAACTAGTTTCATTTGCAGAATAACCAAAAGAGCTGTTAAAAAAAACACTAACATTATGAGGGGTTAAATAAGTTACACCACTAGAATTTTTTTTCAACTCACTAAGTTCTAAATTAATTAG
This sequence comes from uncultured Methanosarcinales archaeon, assembly GCA_964594395.1. GTDB lineage: Archaea > Nanobdellota > Nanobdellia > Woesearchaeales > GW2011-AR9 > CAZQLW01. Next base: position 2,377 of record CAZQLW010000003.1, read on the forward strand.
ACCTTTACTGTTAGTCAATCCAGTATCATCAACGCTGTTTGTCCCATTAAGATATCCAGTAACATTAGCATTCTGTAAAATATAATTTAAATTCCCAAAAGTAACATTTGTTGTAACGTACCATTTTAAGAAAACTGTTGCTGTACCACTAACGTTAACATCATTAATGTTTATTGTCGAGTTTAAAATAGTATTATTAGTTCCGCCATCATTAATTGCAAAAACACTAGAATGAGTATTATTTTCTAAAATACTGTTTGAAATAATATTATTATTAGATTCATTAAAGATTGCCCCATAAGTGTTATTATAAATTTCTACATTACTAATCGTAGTGTCATTAGAATCATTTAAATTAATTGCTTCAGTAAAATTAGTTAATTGAATATTATTGATTATAATCCCGGTATTGTTACTTAAAATTAAACCCGTACCAGAACCGTTTCCGTTAATGATATACCCATTTCCATCAATAACAATATTATTATTTGTAACTGTAAACATAGTGCCATTAACACTTAAATTATTACCAAGGGTCACGTTAACTGATAAATTCATCCCAGCAACAATTTCTTGCAGAGTATAATTTAATTTAGTATTGTTTGTTTCATCAATGTATAACGTGCTTAAATTTTCTAAATAACCAGCTTTGAAAGCATTAATGTTATGAGGAGTAAGATAAGTAAACCCATATTCATCTTTTACGAACTCGGTCAAAGTTAATCTCGTAGTACCAGTAGCAGAAGTTAATTTTGATTCTTCAATAGTACCGTCGACTTTATTAGCAGTAATGTTAACATTTACAATAGCATTACCATCAGTATCATTTACTTGTACATCAGCATACCAATACATTGTTAATGTTGCATCTGCACCTGCATAAATATTATCTTTGTTTATTGTAAAATTTTTTAAATGAATATCTTGATCCCTGTGGCCAAACATACTAATTGCATCTGCCAAATAAACATCATAATCAATACTATTAACCACATAACCGTCAGTAAAATTATTAACAGTAGATGTAGCATAAAAATACAAACCATAAGACCCACTATTAAAAACAGAGAAATTGCTAATAGTGTTATTACTAGACTCATCAAAATAGATGCCCGTACTAAAATTGCTAATATTAAACCCAAGTAAAGTGACATTATTCTTTTCAGTAAAATTAAATCCATAACCCAGATTATTACCAATGATAATAGAATTATTCCCGTCAATGATAATATTGTTAGCACCAACATTAAAACAAGTTCCACTAACATTAATTGTTGATGTTTGGAAAACGATATTTTCGTTTATTGTTCGACAAGATAAATTTCCAAAAATATTTAAATTGGTAGTGGTACTGTTAGTGTTAGTTAAATTTATTGTTTCAGAAACAGTAACATAATCATCTTTACTAACATTAATTGTGTGTGGTCCAAAATAAGTTTTACCATTTTCAGTTTCAATAAATTCTGTTAAAACCAAACGACTATTTCCATTAGAATTAGTAGTATTACTATAATCTAAACCATTACTAGCATTATATCCAGAAACATTAGCATTTTCAACCAAATACTTTGAATTGTTTACTGTAACATCAACATACCATTTAACATAAATGTTACTATTTGAACCAATTGAAGTATTATCTTTATTAAAAGTTGAATTGACAAACGTATTATTATAACCACTATTAGTTGCTGTTAAAATTTCAAAATTTAGTGAATTAAGAATATTTGAATCATAAAAATAACTGTTATTAGTGGAAACAAGATTGATCCCGTTGCTATAATTATCTATAACAATATTTCTTAAAGTGAAATTATTGTACCCGTTAACATTAACGCCATCACCAGAAGTGTTACCAATAATTGTTAAACCATTAGCATCAACAACTAAATTATCTGCTCCCACTGTGAAACAAGTACCATTAGAATTGTATGTTGTTGGTGAGAAAGATACATTTTCAGTAATTTCTCCACAACCAAAATTAATTACAATCAGAAAATTAGTATTATTGGTGGTAGTTAAATTAATATTTTTTGTACCTTCGCTGTAAAGAGATTTTGTTACATTAATAGTATGATTAACATGATAATTTTTCCCGGTAGAACTTTCTTCATATTCAATTAAAGATAGATTTGAACGCCCATCAGATCCAGTAAGTAATGATGTTTCCCTTCCTCCTGAATTGTTATAAGCAGAAAAATTAGCAGATTCTAATAAATTCAAACCAGAATCAGCAACCTGGGCTGAAACATACCATTTAACAAAGAAATTTGAATTTGCCCCTACAGAAATAAAACTTTGGTTAAAAGTTACGTTTGTTAAAATATTATCACTTCCTCCATTATCAGCAATAATCAAATCATTGTTGGTATTATTTAATAATGATGCACTGATTAAATTATTATTATTAGCACCATTCTCAAAATTCATTGCATTAGTAAAACCGTTTAAATGAATGTTTTGAATAGTAACATTTTCAACACTGGAAAGGTTAAATCCTATACCAGAACTATTCCCATAAACAGTGTACCCATTACCATCAACAAGAATATTTGAAGCGTTAATTGTAAAACAATCACCATTGGCATTAATATCCTGGTTTAATGTTAAGTTCTCATTAATAACATTACAAGTTATTTTACTTTCAATTAAATATATTTCTCCAGCAGAAGAGATACCATTGGGATCTGCACCATAAGCACCGATTAGTAAGTCTGGAAAGCCATCGTTATTAGAATCCCCCGTAGTTAAATGATAACCAGCATAATCACTAGCATTAATTCCATTATAAGTTATGTTAGCATCAGATAAATTAATTTCAGTTGCAAGATTATTAGACCCGTAAAGCACATAAACTTGTCCAGAATCAGTATTAAAACTAGCATTGTTCAAATATGCACTGACGATAATGTCTGAATAACCGTCTAAATTTAAATCTGCAACAGAAGTTGAATATCCAGCATAATCATCCTCGGAGACACCATTAAATGTTACATTGGCATCATCTAATTCGATTGTGCCGGATAAAGAGGTGCTACCATAAACAATGTAAGCTTGACCAGCATCCGTGTTTCCGTTTGCATCTGCTTGATTAGCACCAATAATAATATCATCATAACTATCATTATTAACATCACCAGTAGATATTGAAGAACCACTAAAATCATTGCTGGTAACACCATCAATAGTAACATTAGCATCAGATAAATTAATTTCTGAACTTAAATTTGAATTCCCATAAACAACGTATGTTTGCCCTTCATTGTTATGACCATTATCAGCCCATTCTGCAACAATAAGAATATCAGAAATACCATCACCATTAATATCTCCTGAAGAAACTTCTGAACCACTGAAATCGCCACTATTAACACCATTAATAGTAACGTTGGCATAAGTTAAGTTGAAGATACTATCTAATGAACTTCCACCATAGACCACATAAGTTTCACCACTATCAGCGTTACTATTTGCATCACCTTTTTCTGCACCAATAATTATATCATCAAAACCATCATTATTTATATCCGCAGAAGATAAAATCTGATTAATATTAGAAATATCAAAATCTTGCTCATCAATTCCGCGAAATGTTACGTTAGCATCAGTAAGATTTAATTCGCCCGTACTTGTTATTGGCCCGTAAAATAAATAAAATTCACCGTAAGTAGTCACATTATAAGGTCTAGCACCAACTGCACTAACAATTAAATCATTGTAACCATCATTGTTAATATCTCCTGAAGTTAAAGATCCACCGGCATCATAGGTTCCAAACTTGCCATGAAGTTCTAAATCTGCTGAACTAAGATTATATTCAGAAGAACTTAACGAACCATAATAAATGTAAACTTTACCAGCAGAACTGTAAGTATTTGCAGTAACATCAGGAGCACCAATGATAATATCGCTAAGATTATCTCCGTTAATATCTTTAATTAAAAGAGACTTTCCAACATCGTCATTAGCAGTAATTCCATTAAATTTTATGTCCGCTGAAGTAAGGTTAATTTCTCCATTAAAAGTTCCATCACCAATAGTTTGAATTTCTAAATCAGAAAAAACTGTAAAACTAACTAATAGAACAACAACTAGTAATACTAATCCCCCCTTTTTACTAAAGTACATTAACAAAAAAAGGAACCAGTTTCACTATATAAACCTAACTATATTATTTGATTGCGCAAAATAATATTTAGAATTGAATATTATTAAAAATGATTAATATTTTAGTAAGATCTACATTTAATAATATAGAATAACATGTTACTTATACGTCCTTTCCCATTACTGTCCTTCTACTATTTTCCTTAGCACGCTTTGTAGCATCAACGATAAGTTGTTTAACCTTTTCATCTAAGCGGTCAATAAAATCTGCAGAAATGTTATCTACTCCCAAATCTAAATCTTTAATAATTTCTTTAATTTGTGTCCTTACAGTAAGCATAGCTGTACAAAATGCATTTTGGTATTTAAATTTTGTTGTTATTATGTATTTTATGATTAATAAGATTTATAAAACATAAATTTTTGCTTCTGAATATGAGATATACAAATTTGGGTGGTGGAGATTATTTAATCAAAATTGAAGAAGATAATATTGAAAATATGATAGAAATGATTGCAGAAAAATCTTACAAAACTGCAACATTAAAAAGAGATTTTGTTTCTAAAAAAAGTTTAATCTTAGAAGATTATATTATTTATTCCTCTGATCGACAAAAAATTACTGGTTTAAATATGGGCTTAATTAACCAACGTCAATGTTATACTAAATTACAAAGAATACCAATGGATAATAATTTTATTTTTCGTGGCCAATATTTTGAAAAGAGTGGCCGTAACCCTGAAGATTTTTTGGAAAGTGTTGTAAGAGAAATAGAAAAGAATAAATAACAGCTCATCCTTACTTTCTATTATGACTGATTGCATATTTTGTAAAATTGTAAAAAAAGAGATTCCATCATACAAAATTTATGAAGATGAAAATTTTCTAGCGTTCTTAGATGTTTATCCACATGCGAAAGGACATACAGTAATTATTCCAAAAGAACATGTCAACCTAATTTCTGAATTAAATGACGAGAAAAGTAAAAATTTAATGATAATTGTCAAAAAAGTAATGAAAATTATCCAAGAAAAACTTAACCCCAGCGGTTTTAATGTTGGTTGGAATTCTGGAGAAACGGCGGGACAAGTAGTCCCTCATTTACACATCCATATAACTCCAAGATATGTTGGTGATGGTGGCGGAAGTATCCATTCAATTGTTAAAAATCCTGGAGAAATGAGTGTAGAAGAAGTTTTTAAACAATTTGATACATAACAATTAAATATTTCAACTTATTTTAAGATATAAATTGAATTCTTTAGTGGAAAAAACAAAATCTTATTATTATTTTAGATATCATAGTTTAGAAGATATTGCTGGTATGACCCACGATAAAATTATCAGTTATGGTGAAGGTGCCGATATTATTGGAGAATTGTTGTATCATAGATATCCAGGAATAATTGATTATAATCGTGTTTATGAATTTTTTCGTCAACATTCCGACACCTATAAAGAACATTTTCAAATGATGTTCGATTTTGGTAAAGCTTTACAGAAATGGGTTTGATTTTTAGAAATCCCTAAGAGTTTAGAAAAACTAAAGGTTTTTCCAAAACATTTTTAATATAAGTGGGTATTTTCTCTTTAAATGGCGAAGTAGCTTAACCTGGCAATTGAAAGTTTACTTTCAGTTGGGAAATTATAGCGCCACGCTCATATATAGATGAGCAATGAGCCTTAATCGGCGATGACAAATAGCTTATTGGGTTACGTGGAGGTTGGGGGCTCAAATATCTTTCAAGGAAACAATCTTGAGGATTTGAGTGTCCCCCCTTCGCCATATACTGCCAACGTGGGACAATCTGGTACTCCGCAAGCCTGGAAAGTTTTCTAACAATGAAAGCTTGTTTGCTTCGGCATATCCCGGTTCAAATCCGGGCGTTGGCGCTTTTCTTTTTATTTCTATTCAAAAGAATTAGTATTCCTTAGTAACTTCATAGAAATATTTAACTCTGCCAGGAAGTTTAATAATCTCTTCCAAAACTAATTCTGCACCTTCAGTAACAGTTTCCGATACATTTCCTGCAATTTCTTTACCTGTTTCACCAAACTTTTCATCGATATATATACAGTGATACGCTGAATAACCTATACAAATACCTGCACTAAGAATTAATGCTCCTTTTAATAATCCCATCTTTGTTAACTTAAAAGTATTATTTACTAATAAATTGATGGAGTATCTTAAACTGCAACAAAAATAACAAAACCCCATAATTTACCACAACAATATTTATTAACCTTCTTAAATTAATTATAAATTATGTTAAAAAAACTTCTTGCTGGAACGGCTTTTCTTGCAATAACACTAACATCATGCTACTCGCCCTTATATCAAAAATATCAAAGTAACATTATGGATTACAATACTTGTAACCAAGCAGAAGATGCCTACAAAAATGAAGCAGTAAAAAATGATATTCCTCCAGACTTTTGGAAAATTAGAGCAAACTTAGCAGAATGTTATTTAGATTCTTCCTGGCTAGAACTTTCGGCAATGAACAATAGTAATGACAATTATTTAACAGTAGAAGAAGATTGTGAAAACTCAAGAAGGAACTTAGTTTCAATTCCAGAAAAACATCAACAAAAACAAGAAATTACTGATTTAATTGAACGATACTATTTTATTTGTAACACAGTTTTAAAAAATAAAAAAAATAAAATACCAGAAAATAGGCCTCTGCCTGGAGAAGTTCCACACTTAAATTATTAATCTCGTTTCAAATTTTCTACTAACTCTTTTGTCCGTACCATGTCAACATTTCTCAGAAGATCTAAATATTTTTTACCTAATTCCATACTTGGTTCACAATCTGAATGACAAGGAAAATGTGAAATAATTACTAAATCTTGATCTCGTTTACTAATGTTAGTAAAAAGATTTGTTGGTACATGTTGAGGATTAGGATTTTTTTGGTTAAAATTCTTAAGAAAAAAATCAACACAACATTCTGGATAACTTAACAAAATCCCCAAATCTCGTTCATTACCAATAAGTTCATAATATGCTGCTAGCCAAGCTTTCTGTTCATCTTTTGACAGATATACAAAGTACATCCCGGGTCGTTTATCAGTTTCTTTAATTCTAATCCCCTTGTTTGAATAACTTGCTTCTCCCGCAAGCAGAACTTTAAATTTTGATTTTATTAAATATAAATCATGTTCTTTACAAAACTTTTCTATAGCAAGTAATTCTTCATCATAAAAACCTTGCCTGACAACTTCTTTAGCATCGTTTAAAAGAAGTACAATCTCTTGCGCTTTAGTTTTACTACCAAACTTCATAGAGAGCTTTTTTATCATTAATGCCTTATAGAATGAATGAGTATATAATATTTTTCAATTCAAATTCCAAATTGATCTAAATTTACGCTCAAAACTCTGTTAATCAATTCTAAATAAACTTCCCACACATTCTTACCAGTTTGTATTAATTGGTGCACAAAATTGAAAGCAACGTTGTGCAACCCGTTATCAGCAGGGTTTTCAGTAATAATTGATTCACCCAATCCAGCAATATCATTTTCTTTAATAATTCTCATCCATTCTAACGAAAATGCATAAGCTTTAGCTTCCTCATCGTGCGGGTTGTCAAGAGTTTCTGTTAAAACGTGGCCTAACTCGTGGCCAATAGTTAACATTACTCTGCCGAGAGAATCGTTAAGGATAAATATCTCTGAAAGAAGGCCATCTTTCATCCTGTTAATTGATAATCCAATAGTTCCTGAAGATGTTGTCAATTTACTAAATTTTTCTTGGTTAACAACACTAACTTTAATATTATCGGGGAAAGGTTTGTCAAACATTTTTTCAAAAGTTTGTTCAACATGTTCCTGAACATCTTCAGCATCACCTACAAATTTGCTCCCTTTTCCTGGTTTAAGAAAACTTGCTGGTTGAAAATTATAATTTTGTTCAACTTTCATAAAGTTATAATTCTGATTAGGATCATAGATATGACTAACAACAGATTCAATTCCTGAACTATAAACTGGCGAGGGAACAAACATATCATCATGAGCTTGTGGGGATGAAGTTGAATAGAAAGTATTGCCTGAAGAAGAATATTGATGAGTATCAGATAAACTATTACCGGAGTAAGATGAAGAACTAGCCATATATTCTAACTGGCTGCCACCACCACAGTAACCTCCACCACATTGAGACGTTTGGTACATAGTAAGTTAACAATATTTTTCAAGAATATAAACTTGACGAGAAAAAGTGAGACATTAGAGTCAAAATAAGGTTGTTCTCAAAGACAATAATCTTTAAATCCATCAATCTTTTTTCTAAAATTAATGAATCCGATAAAATTACAAGCTTTATTAATGCCATCATCAATAGAGGGAGATTATATTTCTATAACAACTTATGATCATCTTTGTGGTCAAGGTCCAGGATTAAAAGGAGCAAGAGATTCAGCAATTAGTGTAGTTAGTTGTTATTTAGATTACTATGAGCAAAATAATTGTGAATTACCTTTACCAAAACAGCAATTAAAAAATGCTCAAGAATTATCTGATTACTTTAATGCTAACGACCCTTGGAGAGTAAAAAGGAAAAAAGAGAAAGAAGAAAGAAAATATATTCCTGGACAAAAAGTAATTAGTTTAGAAGGAATTAAAGATTATTTAAACCAAAAAAAAATGTTTCAATATGCATTAAGACAAAATAGTATTGTTGGAGAATTAGCCAGATACTTTCTTAACAGGTCTGATAAAAGACTTGATCTTCCCGATAAAACTTATATTGAAAAAGATGAAACTGTTATCGTTCCTGCAGAAAACAATTTACCAGAATTGGTATTTGAATTTTATCGTTTAGAAAAAATGGAGCCAAAACTAGCTCCTAATTAGTTCACTTCACTAAATTAATCTTCCTACCTTTCTTAAACCCATTAATATTTTTAACAGTTGTTTCAAGTATCCGCATTAAAGCTTCATTAGTATTAAAAGCATTATGCGGACTAACGATAACATTTTTCATTTTCAAAAGTGGATGACCTTCAACAATTTTATGTAAATCACATCTTCCACCAAACTCTTTCTTTAATAACTGCGTTTCTTCAATAATATCACATTCATTTTCAAGAACGTCCAGTCCGGCACCAGCAATTTGTTTTTTCTTTAAAGCTTTAACTAACGCTTTAGTATCCACAACTCCACCACGGGAAGTGTTGATTAACAAAGCATTTTTTTTCATTAAAGAAAACTTATCTTTATTAATTAAATGGTGCGTGTGTTTATTGTAAGGGACATGTAACGTTACAATATCAGACTCTTTTAGCAGTTTGTCCATACTAGCATACTTGAACCCAAGTTTCTTTGCTAATTTATGATCTTGATACAAATCAAACACTAAAACTTTCATCTCAAAACCAAGTGCCATTCGAATAACATGCTTACCAATATTTCCGCCACCAACAACGCCAATAGTTTTACCCATTAAATCAAACCCCCTTAATCCGTCAAGGTTAAAACTGCCAATTTTTGTTCTGTTAACGCAATCAACAATTTTTCTACTTAAAGCCAGAATTAAGGTAAAAGTATGTTCAGCAACAGTATTTTCACCATAAGTTGGGACGTTACAAACAGAAATTTTCTTTTTCTTACATTCTCCAACATCGATATGGTCAAAACCGGTACTCATTGTAGAAATCAATTTTAATTTAGGAAATTTGTTTAAAATATCTTTATCAATCTCAGAATGAACAAAGACAGTTAACGCATCCAAATTTTTATACTTATTAGCTTTCCTTAATGTTAACCTTTTTTTTGAAAAGTAAAGTTTATCATTCGGAAACGATTTCTTTAAAATGTCCTTTTCCCAAGGTTCAATTTCAAAAAAGCCAATTTTCATTTTTTTAATCCTCAACAGTAATTCGATTTATACTACCTTTAACAACCACATCAACAATTGTGCAAGGTTCTACAACATTAAATGTGTAATTAAACTTCTCTCCCGGTTGAAGTAATTGACTTTTAACTTTATAACATTGTTTAGTGCCAATAACTTGCGCTTTTGTATTTTTACGAACGTTTTCCCATTCAACAGTTTCACCAACTTTAATATTCAAACCAGGAGGTTCAAACCCATTATCAGTTATTTTTATCCGGTATGTTTTTACATTCTCTTTATCAAGAAAATCTTGAAGTGATGCAGGTTCATTTTCAACTAAAGGTTCAGTAACTTCTTCTTGACAACCAATTAAAAAAATGAATAATGTTACAACTGCCAAAATTAAAATAATCTGTTTAAACATCAGCAAATTCACCTCTTTTTTTATTTTAATTTGTAATAAATTATTTAACAATAACTTTCATTGATTGAGTAGTAAAAATTCCACCAACAATTGTACAAGTCATTGGCTGATCAAATTTCCAGGTAAACGATTCTTCATAATGAAATATTTTACTTCTTAATTCTCGACATTTATTGGTACCAATTAACAAAGCAGTTTTTGCTTTACCAGTTCGATAATTTACAAAATTAACAGTATCACCAACAGAGATAGTAATGTCTTTAACTGCAAAACCCGTATTATCTAATTCCACAGTATGAGTTTTTGGCCCTTTTTTTACTACCTTTTTCACAGTTTTCTTTACAACAGGTTCAACTTTAACATCGGCTACCGCATTACCGGTAATTGTTTTATCATCAACAAGATCACTTTCCTCTTCAGTTTCTTCTACTTCTTCAGTTCCTGTTCCTTCAGTTTCTTGATCTTCTTTTACTTCAACAACTTCTTCCGGGCCATTATCCGAGAACCAACCTGAAACTTTCATAAAAACAGAAATAAATGCAAATTTTATTTTATTTTTCATCCCCACAGCTTGATAAGAAATTGTTCCTCGGCTGTATGCTTGTTTCAATGTTGATGCTGGATCTGATGAAGATTCAATATTTTTAACAACTTTTTCAGTAGTATACACGTTTAATGATGGTTCATCAACTCCACCAGCAACCAAACTTTTAAATTTATTATTTTCAGTGATCAGGCCAACAATAAGAGTACTACCATCATTCATCTTAAAATTAACATTAATTTTTTCATCACCAAAAATTTTGTTTAAAGGAGCAGGAATAACTTTACCCTCCAATTGATTATTTAAAGCATCCAGACTACTATCAATTTCATTAACAGCAAAAACTGCAGTAGACATTAATAAGCTTAAAACCAGTAAAATTGAAATAATTCGTTTCATTTTTTATACCTCATAGATAATTATAGATATAAATAAAAAAGAAGTAATATTAAAACCTTTCTCTTAATTAGAGCTAAAAATTGGGTTTATAAGTTTTGTGAAACTCATTCACTACTCCAAAATGCTAAAATAACCGAAACATTTAAATAGGAATGTCTATTCTCAAGTAGTAAACATCTATCACCTCTTTTTCCCCAGCAAGCCTTTTCGAAGGTTTGCCAGGGGTTTTATAATTATTAACTGATTTTCTTTCTAAAATAAGATCATAAATATACGTGTACTAAATAACAATAATACTTTTAAATTAACTAAATCTCAAATATTTTGGGGTTGACTTAATGGTTTGTATTGAAAAAATTTATAGTGTATCTGCTCTGGTTGGAAATGGAGCTTGTAATGCAAAATGTGGTTTTTGTGCTGGAGAATACTTAAGACCAGAAGCAAAAGAGAATAAACTTTATGATAAAAATCTTGAAGCCGCAATAAAATTATCTGCTCGTTATGGTGGTTGGTCGTTATCTTTAACTTCTGCAGGAGAACCTACTTGTGATCCTGACGCCCTTACTAAAGCTTTAGAAATATATCAAAAGTGTGAGCAACAAGGTGCATATTTTCCTAATGTCAACCTTTTTACTAACGGGATTCTTTTCGGTGATTCAGTTTTTTGTAATAAATATTTAGATACTTGGAAAGAATTAGGACTAACTAACGTTGCAGTATCAATTCATGCAGTTGATGAAAAAGAAAATGCTAAAATTTATGGTGTTGAAAATTACCCCCAATTAGAAAAAATAGTAAACAACATTGAAGAACACGGTTTAGGGGTAAGAGCAACATTATTACTTAGAAAAAATGGAATTGATAACGCTAAAAATTATGAAAAAGCAGTGAAAGATTTAATCAATAAAGGAATTAATAATATTACTTCTTGGCCTGTAGGTAATCCAAACGGAACTAGAACTAAAGATACCCCTTCCAGATTAGGTTTATTTGGAATTAGAACATGGTTACATCTCAATGCAAAAATGTGTCATGGCCATGTTTGGGGGGGGAGGAGTTTTTGATTATAAAGGAAACATTCTCAGATATACTGATTACGTAACTAAACACAACCGTAAAAAAGATTATGTCAGACAATTAGTTGTTTTTCAAGATGGAACTGTTGCTTATTCATGGATAAAAGAGGGAGCATTATGTCTGAAGTAGAATTAAAAAGTTTATCTGTTTTTGTCGGAACTGGTAACTGTAATGCAAATTGTAATCATTGTGCTGGAAAACCTCTTAGAAAATATGCTCCAAAAGAAGATGGATTCATTGATGAAAATTTAATCCTCAAAACTTTGAAAGATGGTTATTCTCAAGGAGCGAGGTCTTTGTCCATAAGTAGTAGTGGAGAACCAACTTTATCCCCTAAGTCCATTACCAAAACATTGTCTTTAGTGAACAATTTAAAAGATAATGGAATGACTTATGACTGGGTGAATCTTTATTCAAATGGAATTAGAATTGGAGAGGATAAAAAAATTTCTGAAAATTATCTGCCCCTCTGGCAAAGTCTTGGTCTTAAGACAGTTTATATCACTGTGCATGATATTAATATAGAAAATAATGCAAAAATTTATGGTATTGAAAATTATCCTAACTTAGAAAATGTTGTTTCTCGAATACACGATGCAAATTTATTGACAAGAGCAAATTTTGTTCTTAGTAAAAATAATATTGAAACATGTGAAAAGTTTGTTTATATGATTGAAGCTATGCGAGAAATTGGTTTTGATCATGTTTCTGCTTGGCCAATTAGAAATGATGAAGATCAAGTTGATTTAGAATTGTCTCCGTCAGCGAATGAATTAGATAAAATGGCTAATTGGGTTGATGAAAATCAAGACCCTAATTGTAGAATAAGATTATTAAGAGAAAGAGATAAAATAGCTTACGAAACTGGACAAAAATTGACATTATTTCCTGATGGCACGCTTTCTAATACTTGGTGTAACTAAGAATTCATTTCTTTCTTACAAACTTAAGTTGAGGCGGTTTCTCAAATTCATGGTTAATAATTAAAATGATTATAACAAGTAATATCCCAATTACAAGTCCAGCAATAAAAAATAGCCATTGATTAATTTTAGAATTGCTTACATTAAACCGAGAACTAACCCCAACATTTTCAAAGAAATGTTGCTCTTCAGGAAAATATATTCCTAAATCGCTAATTTCTAAAGCATATTCAAGATAAATCAAGGCAGAGGCCGGTTCTTGATCCTTTAATGATAAAGCATACTGATAATGTGAATAACCTAAAATTGGAAAAATGTTTTCTTTACTATTTTCAAAAATAACTTTTTCAACAGCTTTACTTTTACTTTCAATATATTCAGGGAAAGTTTCATCAGTCAAACCTAATGAACTTAAAACTGCATTAGCACTAGCTTTTGCTTGCGATGCTTTAATTAAACATAGTTCAGGTTCCTGGCGAGCAAATGAAGCTTCAGCAATGTCAATCTTTTCTTGAATATCAGAAATTGCTATTGGAGGTAAAAATAAATTCGCATACTGGTATCGTTCTTTAGCTTCAGAAATTTTTTGAGTACACGAACTAGCAAGGACTTCTTGATTAAATGTATACTTTTTTCCTGGCATTGAAAAAAACTTTTCCCATGATAAAGCAGAAAAGTACCTTTCTTCAGCATAAGCAAGTGTTGAATACAAATCTTCAGGATTTTCAGTTTCACTCCCTTTAACTTTTTTTAATTGTTGTTCAACATCGTTCAACCTTTCTTTAACTACCATCAAAGTTTGCAAATCAGAGATGGTCTCAATCTTTTTATGTTGAAGTTCATTTTGTAAATTACGAATTTGACTTTCTAGTACAGAAAAGAGACTATTGATTACTTCCAATGAAGGTTCTTGCTGTTGATAATAGTAATCCTTAAGAATAATATTGTTACCAAAACAAAAACTTGCCGCAGAATAATAATCGCCAACTTTAGTTGCATTTTCTGCTTTTTCGTATTTTTCTAATGAGGAATCTTTAATTGTTTGATTAAAATAAATATTATTATTATCAAACTCCTGTTCAATTTTTTCTGACCTCTCACAAAGTAGTTCCTTCAAACTTTTCATTATTTCTCGGTACTGTGGATTTTCGTTAATATCTACGTCTGGAGTACGAAGATTTTTACTAGTAAGTTCAAAAATTATGTCGTCAAGGTCCATCGCTTCAACAACTTCTAAACTTAAATTACTTTTACCATAATCAACCAAATCAAGTCCATTTTTGATTTTGTCATTGGAAACGTTACTTTCATTAATTTCAAGTTCAGGATTAATTATGATTGGAAACTCTTTCCTTGCTCCTTTAGCGATAAGTACTTTTTTTAACCCAATCTTAGCAGCAGCGTCTAACTTTTCTTTTACTCCTCCTACCGGACCAACAATACCGCCAGAATTTATTGTCCCGGTAATGGAAACTTTTTCATTATGGTCAAGTTCTAACATTGCAATCGTTGTTAAAGCTGCTACGGCTGCACCCGCAGATGGACCACCAATAATACTTGAACGAGACTTAATCGTAAAAATGAAATCGTATTTGTTACATTCTAATTTATAATAATTGCAAGCAATTTCTTTAGCAAACCGAGTAGATATTTGTGTATCCATTTTAGTTAACGGATAGGTATCTAAAAAAACTCTCCCTGAACCTTCTTTAATTTCAAGGAAAAGGTCAGCATCACTGCCAGTATAATTGAAAGGGACACCTTGCACAGCTAATAACTTAAGATGGTAAGGTTCAGTATTTATTGCCAAAACTGAAGTTGAAAATAAAATTAATACAATACTAAAAATCAATAAACAAATTGTGTTCCTTTTCATTATTATCAAAAAGATTAGTGGTATTATTAAACTTTGTTGTTATCAATAACGATTAATTAGTAAGAATCATAATCATTCTAACCGAAACTAATATATAGCTAAATTCTATTACCTTCTCTATTAAAATAAAAAGTAGGTGATAACTAATGGTAAATAAATCTAAAAAAAGTTCAAAAAAGAAAAGTAGTAAGTTACAACACGCTCACAAATTACACATAATTTATGGTGTAGCAATTATTGCGGTATTGTTATTTCTAGTTTTTGCGTTTGTATTATATGGAACGGCAACTGGTGAAGCTTACAAAACAGCGTCACGGGCAAGAGCAGCGTATTATGGTACCACTTCAAGTGATTCGACCGTAGAATCTAATTCAAGAGAAAGCTCAA
>CAZQLW010000003.1:18064-33700 GCA_964594395.1 uncultured Methanosarcinales archaeon
CACAGAATCAACTAGGGGTTTTAGATACTAAAGATATGCAAGCTGTTTCTGAGATTAAACAAAAGTTTAATGCTTTAGGCGGTTTAGGAAAAGTTATGGTCAAAGAAGAAATTTGTGATGAATGTGCTACTTGTTATGAGAACGATGATGGGTTAGATTTCATGGTTGGTAGTCCGATTGTTGAAATTACAAATGCAAAAGTTTCTGGAACTGGACAGGATGAATGTATTCCTGGTAGTGGTGGTAGTGGTGCATTAATTAAAGAATATTATTGTGAAAACGGTAAAATGACAATGAAAATGGGCAAATGTGCTGATACTGGTGCGGGAACAAGTTGTAATAAAGAAAAAACTGCTTGCGCTCCAGAATGTACAAAGAAAACTGATTGCGGCATGTATGAAGTTTGTCTTGATAGCCAATGTGCAAATGTTTACACAGAACTAAAATGCACTGGTGGAAATATGATTGAACCAGGTGCTGCAATAACTGTTGATAATAATGTTCAAGGAGAAGTAACTTTAAGTTTTGGCGGCTATAAATTAACCAAGGAAGATGTTAAAGGGGTTAGTGCATATTATAATATGTTAGTAACTAAATTTGATTATCCATTTAAAGATACTTGTGTTAATGACGAACAAATTTCTGAGATGTTGTGTAGTAATAATTGGGGTAAAGCTTTTATCAAACAAAAATTAGGAAAAGATTTACCATACAATTCAGGAATGTTTGTAATTGACGACAAGTTTCAATGTTCAGATGGAACTACTTGTTTTGAGGGTGCATGTAAAAAATCTTTAGCATCTACAATCAGTAAAATTCCAAAAATAAGTAATAATGTTCCAATAAGTATAAAATAATTTTTTTATTTTTTTAGTTATTTTTTTGAGAGTTAAGCAATGAAAAAAAGAAAAAAACGATTAAAATTAGGATTAGCTCTTGGTGGAGGTTCCGCTCGAGGATTATCACATATTGGTGTTCTTAAAGTTTTACATAAACATAAAATTTATCCAGATTACATTGCTGGAACTTCAATAGGAGCAGTTATCGGAGCTTTATATTCTGCAGATCACACCCCTCAAGAAATTGAAGAAATAGCTAAAACTACTGATTGGAAAAAGATTGTTGATTTTAAAATTCCTAAAGCAGGTTTTATTGAAGGTGATTTGGTAGAAAGGAAAATTAAGAAATTAGTTGGGGATAAGAAATTTTCTGATTTAAGTATCCCTTTAAGAGTTATTGCTTATAACATGACCCACCATGAAAAAGCAGTTTTTTAGAGGGTAATGTTTCAAAAGCAATTCGGGCATCAATGTCTATTCCAGGAATTTTTGCTCCTACTAAAATTGGCAAATGTAATTACATTGATGGTGGTGTTATTGATCCAACTCCTTTCGAAGTTGTTAAAGAGATGGGTGCAGATATAGTTATTGCAGTTGATTTATATTCTGGACATAAAAGGAAAGTTGAAGCACCTATCGCTACTGAAAGTAGTTTTATTATTGATTTAAAACATAAATTTGTTTTCCAGGAATTGTTAAACATTAAGAATTACCTTTTTCCAACTCGTTGGCCAAGATTTATTAGGAAAACTTTTCATTGGATTTTTGACAAAATATTTTACCCTGCAAGAGTTTTGAAAATGGTCGCCGGTAAAGAAATGTTTCCAATTGTTAAAGTAATGAACATTACATTAAGTGTTCTAATAAGTAATTTAGCTAAAGAAAAAATGAAATCTGCTAAAGTTGACCTAAAAGTTGCTCCACATTTCAAAGGTTTAGGCTGGACAGACTTGACTAAGGTAAATGAATTTGTAAAAGCGGGCGAAGAAGCAATGGAACTGAAAATTCCTCGTTTGAAGAAAAAGTTAGGATTACGTTAATCTTTTTTTAATTTGATTCTGTTCATATTATCATACTTCAGATGAACTTTTTTACCTGTATTAACTTCTTGCATAAAAATATCTTTCTTTAAAGAAATTATTTTGTATTCATCCCCTTCATAAATAACTATATCTTTCTTTTTGAAAGGAACACCTCTAAAAAGAACAGTTACACGGTACACTTCACGATCTTTTTTTACACCCCATAAACTAGCAGTTTCTTTATTGTTACCGCCAAACCGTTCTTTTAACCTCTTGCCAAGAGCTCTTGTTAAAGAATTGTTAGATAAATAGTAATCAGAACCATTTTTTAATTTCACTACTTTAGCAACACTTAACTTCACTCGATGAATTTCATCTTCAACATAATCAACTACTTCTTGAGAGACATCTCTAAGTTGAAGAATTGCTTCGTAGTACAGAGCATGTTGTTGTTCCTTATTATGGGCCATTTAAGTTAGAAAAAGAGTTGTTTATTTTAAACTTAACTGTACAACTGTACTTGGTTCATGTTCCTCAGTAATTTTGTATCCAGTAAGTTCCGCAAGTTCCTTAGAAAACTCCCTAACATCGTTCCAATCAGGAACATTTTCTTCATTCAATCGTTTCCGAGAATAACCTAAAAACCCATAACCTTTAACTTCAATATGCATAGGTTGCATTAATTCAATATATTTTACAAATTCTTTCGCTTTATCCATATTGAAATTCTTAACAGCAGTGATTCGCAGAATTGTTTTTGTTTGATCTTTGACAGTAGATAAATATTTCATACTTTCTTGAACTTTTTCCCAAGTATCAGGATTTACGGGATTATTGAATTTCTTGTAACTTTCTTGATCAAACGCTTCTAAAGACATGTAAATATTAGTAGGGAAATGTTTACTTTCTGTTCCAAATTTTTTAAGCATTGAAGGGACAGTTCCATTGGTAACTAAGAAGACTGTTCTGAAATTAAAATCGTCAAAGAAAGAATCAATTAGCAAATGTAATTTTGGATACAAACAAGGTTCGCCTGTTAAAGAAATTGCAGCGTGATCAGGAATTAAATAATTTTCAAATTTTTTTAAATCAACTTTATCATTTCCTTTGAAACCCATCATTAGTTTTTTTCTAGCTTCAATACAACCTTGAATAATTTCTTTTGGATCATCTACTTCTCCGGTCCAACCAGAAGAAAATACAGAAGTATCACGCCAGCAATGTAAACATCTTTGATTACAAGTAATTGCAGGACTCATCTCTAAACAGTTTCCGCAATGGATATCGTAAAAATGTTCTTTGTAACAAACTTTGTTCTTTTCTCTAACACATTCTTTTGTCCAGAAACAAATTTTTACAGCAGAGTGGTTTCCGACTAATCGGTATTGTTGTTTGTACAATCGTTCTTTTTGTAAATCTGTGAGCATAAATAGTTATTTTGAGAATTGTTTTAAAAAAGTTTGCTTTAAATTATACCTTTCTTCTTATTTTTATGACGTCTTAATCTATCGTGTCCATGTGGAATATCGATTTTAAGTAAATTGTTTTCTTTAATATAATCTGGTGTTAAAATGCTATTTGGAGTTTCTCCACGTTCAACAGCTTTAGCTGCTTCAGCCATAATAAAATTCACCCATATCTTTTGACTTTTATGTCTTAAAGTACCCATTTTTTTAGGTCCTCTTGGATCTGCATTAGTTATTATTAAATCATCAATTGCAGGAGATGATAAAACATCAATTGAACCACCAGCAAAATTTGTTCTAGTAGCATAAACCACTACTTTATTCGGAGTGCCTTTAATTTTTGGATCTCTAACAATTCCTTCAACTTTCATCCCCATTAAAGCTTCGGTATTGATTCTCATTGTTCCGCCGCTTCTAATCACATCATCTAAAATAATTATGTCTTTACCTTCAATTCCATTTGTCTCATTTAAATTATAAGAATCCTTAAGAACTAAAGTGTCAACATTACTTCCATCAAGTCCCCTTACTTTATCCATTTTTGCAAAAGCAGAATTAGTTAAACCAGAATGTTCTCTTACTCTTTTAACAAATTCTCCCGCATTAACATCGGGGCCCATAAATAAAATGTTTTTACCATTATCTGAAAGATCAAATTCCAGATTTCTTTCACCATAATCAGAAACTAGTAAACCTATTACAGGAGATAAGTCGACATCATGAAAATCAAGATGATATCTTAAAGTTGAATTCATCTCTTTTGACCTTTTCGCCATTAATTCCAATTCTTCATTAACTCCCTGACAAAGGGCCTGAGTTTCATTTGGACAATGGTTATGAAGTGTAATTATTTTGTCAACGCCAGCAGTAGCATATTGCATTAATTGTAATTGTGATAATGGCGCCTGACCATCAAATTTTTCTTTTGCTCCAGGTTTTTCCATTCTTGAATGAGGATGATGAACTCCGCGTTCTTGACAACTATGAGCAAGTGTGTAAGCAAGTAAAACAACATTCTCTGCACCATTATATTTAGCGGTCCAAGCAATAAATTCCGTCATCTTATCTGAAGCTTGAATATCAAATTGGTTACTAAAAGTATGAGCAATGTAAATAGTTCTGCCTTTAAGACCTTCTCCCCATTTTAAACTTCCATCAGAATTTTTATAATTTCCTAAATATCTTTTAAAATCATCACTTGTTAAACATCTTTTAGTTGCAAAAGTTGGCAAATATTCTCCATCCATCCAGATGCGATGGTCAATAACTTTTTTTGGTTGGTCTGAGTCTAACCCTAAATGGTCAGCGATTCTGCTTGGTTCTTCTGGTCCGTGCCGTGTAGAAACAACAATTCTTTCTTCTGGAAGTAGTTCTTTTTCACCTAAGGAATAACTTGCTTGATGGTGTTTGTAAACCATAATTTTTTCAAATGATTAACCTTTTTTATATATTTCGAGTTATGAGTGTATACATTAATACTTTCTTGTTAAATTTAACTGGGTAGTGTGTTTTTAAAGTGAAAAAATAAGATTCTCCATTATGTTTATTAATGAATATGCACAAAAATAGTAAATGAGGGTAATAGTAGTTGGAGGTAATAAAAATGATTGATAACAATAAAATTGAGACACTAGAAGAATTGAAGAATAATAAATATGCTGCCTATGTTGCGGACACTGGACATTTAGTAACTTTAAGCTACTGTATTGATCCTTTAGCTGGAGAAGTACATTATTCTATTTTAGGAGTTGATGTTTATGAAAGAGACATTTCAACAAAACCACCAAGATTAGGACCGGATCCAATTGCTAGTTATAACATAAGTAATGGACATCAAGTTTTAGCTACTGGGGATGTTAGAGCAACTGTTGATGCTCTGGTTAATCATTTAGAACAGGATAACGCTGGAAAAGAAGAATTCAACCAATATTTTGATTCTCAGAAAGCAACTGATGCTCTAACTAAAATGTTAATCAAATATTAGTTTTCTTCTCTTTATTTATGATTTCCAAAAATATTATAAAAGAAACAAGTAATATTACTATTTATGACACTAACAAATGAAGATAAAGACGTATTGAAAGCTTTAGTAATGAAAGAAATTGAATCTGTTAAAGAAGATGGAGAAAAAGTTATGGTTGTAAACTCTCCTTTTTTAAGTTCCATTTCCCGGACAGAATCTAAAGATCTTCCCTTTCTTTCAACTATTGAAAGTTATCAGAAATTTTTAAACGAACTTTCAAACAAGTTATAATCAAAATGGAAAACGAAGAACAAATTCAACAGAAGTATATGCAGTTCCAGATGGTCCAACAGCAGTTGGAACAAATTTCACAACACCTAGAAATGCTTAACCAACAATTTTCTGAATTAGATATTTCTATTAATGCAGTTAAAGAGTTAGAAAAAACTAAAGTTAATAATGAATTATTAGCACCGATTGCAAACGGAATTTTTCTTAAAGCAGAACTTAAAGATAACCAAAAACTTATTGTTAACGTTGGTTCAAACACAACTGTAGAAAAAACCATCCCTGAAGTTGTTAAATTACTAGAAGATCAGAAAGAAGATTTGGGAAAAAGAATGGTAGAAGCTGATACATTATTACAAGAAATGAGTACACAAGCAATGAAATTGTACCAAGAAGTTGAAGAAGAGGTAAAGTAAAGTGTTCGGTAAGCTTAAAGATAAGTTGAAAGGCGCTTTGAACGTTTTTTCTAAGAAGGCTGAAGAAGAAGCTATTGAGAAAGAAATTGAAGTAGAAGAAGTTGTTGAGAAAGAAGTAGAGCAGGAAGTAGAAGAAAAAAAGGATGAAATAGTTGAAAAGACCCCCGGGAAAGAAGATAAAAAAGAAACTAAAGAAGTTGTTGAAGAAAAAGAAGAACCGGAAGAAAAGGAAGAAATTATTGAAAAGGAAGAAGAGAAGAAAATAATTAAAGAGGAGAAGAAAGAAGAAGCAGTTGAAGGGAAAAAATTAGAAGAGCCTGAAGATAAGGAAGTAGACATTTCTGAAGAAGAACTTGAAAAAGCGGATCAACTTATTGAAGAAGCTAATAAAGAAGATGTAGAAGTAAAAGAGGAAACAAAAGAAAAAGAAGAACCGCAAGAGAGAGAAATCCCTTCTGCTGAATCACTTATTGAAGCAACTAAAGAAAAGTATGTGGTTGAAGAATTACCTCAAAAAGAACAAGATAAAATTAAAGAAGCTGAAAGACAACCAACCGCGGCAGAGTTATTAGAAGAAGTTGCTGAAGAACCAGAACAAACTGAAGAAAAAGTTATTGATGAACCCGTAAAAGAGAAAAAATTATTTGGCTTATTCAAGAAAAAAGAAAAGAAAGAAGAAGTTATTGATGAAAAAAAGCCTGAAGTAAAAGAAGAAATAAAAGAACCAATTATAGAAGAGAAACCTGTTGAAGAACCAAAAGTTGAACCTAAAGAAGAAACTAAGAAAGGGTTCTTCGGAAAAGTTAAACAATCATTAACAACAAAAACTATTTCTGCAGATAAGTTTGAAACTTTGTTTTGGGAATTAGAAATAGCGTTATTAGAAAATAATGTTTCAGTAGAAGTAATCAGCAAAATCAAAGAAGATTTGAAAGAAGAGTTGGTAGAAAAACCACTTCCTCGAGACGTCCCTAAAAAGATTGAAGAAACTTTAAGCAAAACATTAACTGAAATTCTTACATTTGACAAAATTGACATTTTAGAAAAAGCTAAAAATAAAAAACCTTTAATTATTGCTTTCTTTGGAATTAATGGTAGTGGAAAAACAACTTCTATTGCTAAATTAGCTAATTATCTTAAAGAAAATAATTTATCTGTAGTTCTTGCGGCTTGTGATACTTTCCGAGCAGCAGCAATTCAGCAGTTAGAGGAACATGCAAATAAATTAGAAGTAAAGATGATTAAGCACGATTATGGAAGCGATGCAGCGGCAGTAGCTTTTGACGCTGTAAAGTACGCAGAAAAAAATAATGTTGATGTTGTTTTAATTGATACTGCTGGCCGTTTACATTCAAATACAAATTTAATGGCAGAATTAGAAAAGATTATTAGGACGACTACTCCAGACTTAAAAATCTTTATTGGCGAATCAATTACAGGTAACGATTGTATTGAACAAGCAAAGAAATTTAATGAATTAGTTGAAATGGATGGAGCAATTCTAACCAAAGCAGACATTGACGAAAAAGGTGGCGCTCCACTCTCGATTGCTTACACAATTAAGAAACCAATCTTATTTTTGGGGATGGGCCAAGAATATAAAGATTTTGAAGAGTTTGATAAGAAAGTTATTCTTGAAAGATTAGGGTTTTAAATTATTTAACCAAAAGCTGAAAATTGATAAAAAATCTCTTAAGCATCTTTATATATCACTAAACCAACTTTTTTTATGTGCGTAAGAAAATAATTACACTTTGCGCTTTGCTGGCGTTAAGTTTCGGATTAGGGAAGCCAGCTCAAAACCTCGCTAAAGAAGTTAGAGCCGGAGATCATTATAGTTTAATTAATAAAGAAATAAAAGATAGTTCTTTATACCTTACGGAAAAAATTTGTAATTATGGAGATTTGGAAGAAATAGTTGAAATTCATCATAGTATTTGTTCAGAATATTATTGTCTTGCAGGAAATGTTCAAAAAATTGTAGCTCCACAAAGTGGAAGTTGTGAAGAATACGAAAGCATAATAACTCCCCGTGATCAAGAATGGACAAATAAAAAAAGATTAAAATTAACAGTAAAAATTTATTCAGGATATATTAATGAAGAACATCACTATTCTCTTTAAACCCATTTAGTAGCAATAGTTGCCGGTCCACGTCTACCAACAATTGGCCCCTCATCCCAGAATAAGTTAGCTTCTTTCATATTATCTCGAATATGTCTAGCGCAGGAATAAGTTGCTAAAATTCCAGATTCTTTCAAAACTCTGTACATTTGTTTAAAAAGTTTTACTGTCCACATTTCTGGAGCAGTTTTTGGACTAAAAGGATCAAAAAAAATTGCATCAAAATGGTTTTCCGGTAATTGTTTTACTGTTTCTTTAGCATCGCCAAGAATAATTTTCACTGTAACATTTTTTTGTTTAAATTCTAGGTTTGTTGGTGTTAAATTTTTGTAATGTTCAAAAAATTTAATTGCAGGATTAACTTCTTGAATCTTTTTAACAATTTCTGGATCATATTCCAGGCCTACAACTTCAATCTCACAATCAGGATTTTCTGCTAAAGCAACGTCAACCGCCATCGCGGAATTGTAACCCATCCCGAAACAAACGTCAAGAATTTTTAATTTACCGGTTTTTGCTAGTTCTTTAATTTTACAAGGTTCAGCATATTTTTTCAAAGCTTCTTCTACTGCTCCTGTATGAGAATGGTATGATTCGCCAACTTCTTCATTATGGAAAGATTCTGAATCATCGTTAGTTAGGATTTTTTTAAGTTTCATTCTTTTGTAAATCTCTGATCAACCTTCTTAATCTTCTTCTTTAAAGCTTCTTCAATATCTACACCCATATTCTCTGCAAGATTACAAGTAGTTAAAATCACATCAGCAAACTCTTCCTGAAGATTCTCCATGTCTTTCTTTTCAAGTTTTTCTTTTCTCTGCAAACCTGAATGAGCAAGAACATCATCACATAGTTCACCAAGTTCTTCCATGATTTTCACAGTAATTGGCAAATTCAACTTCCGGGGATCGTCAAAGTTGTAATATTTTTCAAGTTTCTTGTGCATTCGTTTCGAAAAATCTTTAATTTCTTGTATTTCCATAGTTATTGTAGAAAGGCAGTGGTTATAAATAGTTTTCCCAGGAAATTTTAAATAAAACAAAAAACCTGAGCTTAATATGGGGGATTTATTCAAAATAACAAGAAGAGCTATCTATTCTTTAATTTTTGCAGGAGGAATAGCTTTAGCAACGCAAGAAATTCCAAAATATTTTGAAGAACCACAACCGCTTCCACCAGCACCGGTTGAATTAATTGGTCCAGATTATTGTACTCCGGGAATGGAAGCAGATAGATATAAACTAAAGAAGCAAGATACCACCTATCGTTTTATGGTAATATACGATTTAGAAGTACCAGACATTGAAAAATATAATTCTAATTTAAAAAATATCAATTCTATTAAAGCAGGAGGAACACTTTGTTTCCCTCCAGGAACTTTAGAAAATAAATTACGTTAAACTTTAACTGCTCGACCTTTTCGAACTAATAGTTCTGCTACTTCAACAAAAATTTCTGTCTCTTCATCTTGCTTAAAAGGTCCGTAAACTTTCATATCTTTCCAAACAAAACTGGGCATCGGATGAGTAAACTTAACTTTAATTTTTTCTGGAACCGGTTTAGAAGTTTCTGTTTCAGGTTCTTCTTGTTTTGGTTCTTCTAATTTTTCTTCTCCTGTCGCTTCTTCAGGTAAAATTTCATCTTCATTTTCATCAATCTCCGCTGCTATTGGCGGGGAACCTTCAAATTTTGTAAATGTACTAGGTTTAGAAATATCTTGTTCTGATGATGTTGTAGCGATTATTTCTCCTTCATCATCTTTTTCTTCTCCTTCAACTTTTTCTACAGTTTTCTCATCCTTAGCATTAAAACAAACTTTGTCCTTTTCTTCAGCATCAACAAATGGTAATTCAGCGTTAAACAGATTTAATAAAACACCTCTCCGATACGCATCTAAAGTGTTTAAAACACGATTATAAAATTCTTTTTCTTCTTTCAACATTGCACTAGTATCAATAATTTCTGATCCTGTTCGACTCTTATTTAAAGCAATGTCTAAAATTTTCTTTTCACGTTTCTCATAAATCTCTTTCAAGATTCGTTTAATACTTCTCAACTCATATTCAAGTTTCTCTTTTTCACCAATAGAAAGAAAATCTTTACTATCATCTTTTGTATCAAGAAAACTCTGTTTTTCTTTTAAATAACTAATTACATCAATGAAAAAACTGTTCTCTAATTTCTGTAAATCTTCCCTCTTTTTCTCATTTCTGAGAATATCGTACAAAGTTTCCAGAGTAATCTTTATGTTGCTCATAACACCCCCATAAATCTGGAAGAACAACTACTTTTAAAGTTTATCCTTACTTGAGAAGATAGGTTACTTCACTACCATTTGATTACATCTTAACAATAAGTTTATAAAAACAATCCGGAAATTAATAGTATGACGAAATTAAGTTTCGAAACCTTAGCATTTGAACTAGACGGAGAACAATTACAAGTTAATTTACTTAGAATGTTCACTACAAAAATCCCGGTAAAGGAACTAGAACTTATCGGCCCATTTAAACTTATTGATGAACATACTGTTGAATTTGTTGGTACTTACCAACATAAAGCAGAACTTAAATTTTCATTCATTTTAAACAAATACTTTGACCAACTAATTAATACTATTAACGGAAATAAAGCTGTTTACATTCATCGTAATTCACAAATTCCTTTGATTGGAAATGTATCTTTTGGTATAGTTTACCGAAACAGTTCTTTAATTGAAATCAAACCAATAACTTCTTGTAACCTAAACTGCATTTATTGTTCAGTTGGAGAAGGTCAAAGTTCAAACAAAATTGATTTTGTGGTAGAAAAAGATTATTTAGTTGAAGAACTACAAAAATTGTTAGAATTTGTCAATGAACCAGTAGAGGTACATATTGGTGTTCAAGGTGAACCTTTTCTGTACGCAGACTTAATTCCTTTAGTAGAAGATTTACATCAAAATAAACAAATTACTATCGTTTCCATGGATACAAATTTTACATTAGTAACAAAATCACAGTTAGATATTTTGTCAAAATTTAAAGATAAGTTAAGGTTTAACGTTTCCTTAGATGCAATGGATCAAAAGTTAGCTGAAAAATTGGCTGGTTGCAAATATAATCTAAATTATGTTTTAAAAATGATTCAGTACGCAGTTGATAAAGGAATAAAAATTCTTATTGCTCCTGTTTACATCCCTGGCCATAACAATGAAGAGTTAGAAAAAATTGTTAATTTTGTTAAGGAATTAGGAATTAAAGTTCAAGCTAAACATCCATTAATTGGGATTCAAAATTTCTTGAACTATAAAACCGGGAGAAATCCGGTTAAAGCTAATGATTGGCAAGAATTTTATGAAATGATTAAAGAGTTGGAACAAAAAACCGGTTTAAAACAAAAATTGTCTTCTGAAGATTTTGGGATTAGGAAAACTAAAAATTTACCTAAACCGTTCAAGTTAGGAGATACTACTAGAGCAATGGTTAAAGCTCCAGACAGATTCAAAGATACATGTTTAGCAGTTTCTAAAGAGAGAGTAATTTCTGTTCCAAATTGTCAATTTAAAAAAAATAAAAAAATTAAAATTAAAATTTCTCGCGATAAACATAACATCTTTACAGGAAAAATTGTTTAAATGTTAAAATTATAAAAAAAGATTAATTTATCCTCTAAATCCACAATTCTTATAAAACCAGTTAAAAAATAACAAAACATGCTTACAAGAAGGGAAATTGACCGACAAGTTTTTCATCTTTTACTGGGATTAGCTTTAGCATTTTTGTTTTATATTGATGTTCTTAGCCCTTTCGCAATGTTTCTGGGAATAATTTGTGGGTTGTTGTTAAGTTTTATCAGTAAACGTTTAGAGGTACCTTTATTCAGCACTTTCTTAAATTGGTTTGAACGTGACCAATACAGGAAAAAATTTCCTGGCAGGGGGATGATCCTCTATTTTGTTGGCGTATTATTAGTAATGCAACTTTTTGAAAAAGATATTGCCTTAGCTGCAATAATGGTTCTAGCACTAGGCGATTCAATTAGCCATTTATTTGGTGCAAAATTTGGTAAAATTAAAAATATCTTTAACGGCGATGGGAGAAAATTGTTTGAAGGTACACTTGCAGGAACATTTTTTGGTTTCCTTGGTGCTGCTTTGTTTGTACCAATCCCAGAAGCTTTTCTGGGCAGTCTTGCAGCAATGATTGCCGAAGTTATTAAAATTGATTTCAACGATAAAACTCTTGATGATAATATCGTTGTTCCGCTTGTAGCAGGAACGGTGATCTATTTACTCAGAGTTTACTTATGAAATAAACTCCCAACCACCAAAATTCTTTTAAACTAACCAGCTTTATAACCAGATATCATAGTTAAAAATGAGGTGAACTAAAATGTGCGATTGTTGTGAAGAACATAAAAAGAATAAAAAAGATGAAAGTTGCTGTTCTGAAGAAAAAGAAGAGTGTTGTAGTAAAGAAGAAAAAACTGAATGTTGCGATAAAGAAATGCCTTCTGCTGAAGAATTGGTTGAAGAAGTTAAAAAAGAAGATGAACTTGAAGAAGAGATTGAAGAAGCAAAAGAAGTTCAATTCCCGGCTGAAGAGCAAGGAATAGAACCTGAAAAAGATAGTGAAGAAATCAAGGAAGAAATGGAACATGGTGAAAAAGCTGAAGATGTTTATTCTGAAGAAGGTCGAGAAAAACTTGTTGAAGATGGAGAAATTGATCCTGAAGAAGCGGGTTTCATGGAAGGTGCTTCCGGTGGTGGCCAGTTAGGTAAAGACGCTTTAACCGGTGAACCGTTAATGGATGTTGAAGATGTCGTAGAAGCAGAAATTGATGGACAAATGTACCGTTTTGTAAATGAAGAAAACGCTACCGAGTTTAGAAAAAAACGAGAAAAAGAATAGATATTTATTCGTACTCCCTCTCCATGGGATGATCTTTCCTAAACTGCTTTTTTAATTTATTTTTTACATTTTCTAAAGTTTTCCTTAATGCAGTTTCTAAATCCCAATCATCTTGGGTAACACTGATCATCTTTCCAGGAGATTCTACCCGTAAATTTACAAAGAACTGTTGCCGGCCGCCTTTCTCAGATTCTTTAAGATGAATCACCAAATTCATTTCGTTATGGATCATCCTTTGAATCTTATACGCTTCATTAGCAACAATTTTTTTCAAATTATACTTTTGGTGTGGCCAAAGTTTAGTTTCTTTCAGACCGATAAATTGGATGTTATAGTTTTTAGGAATTTTTAAACTGCCAACTTTTCTCAAAACATTTTTTACAGTT
The DNA here is from genome assembly GCA_964594395.1 of uncultured Methanosarcinales archaeon. GTDB lineage: Archaea > Nanobdellota > Nanobdellia > Woesearchaeales > GW2011-AR9 > CAZQLW01. The sequence goes on from CAZQLW010000003.1 coordinate 31,461, forward strand.
AACATCCCCATAAACTTTTCATCTTCCATAACCAAAATATCAGAAATTCTATTTTCACCCATTAAATCCACGGCTTCTACTAAACTACGATTAAAGTCAACCATAACCAGATTATCGTTAGTACTAAAATCATCTACTGGTAATGATGCCAAATGTGGCATTTCTGATTCTGCACCACGACTACTTGCAATCTGATTAAACTTACCAGAAACGTCTCGTTTTGGTGACCAATTAATATATCGCCTTAACAAATCACGAAAACTTAGTATCCCATAAATTTTTCCTTGATCATAAATTGGGACTTGGTCAACTCTTTGTTTATACATCACGGTAGTTGCTGTTGATAAAGGATCATTCTTGTTAACTTTACTTGGTTTCAACAATTTTAAATCATTAATTTTTGTCCCTTTAATTTCAGGTAAACGGACAGCAATTTTTGCCAATTCTAATGAACTAATTACCCCAATAATTTTTTTATTTTCAATTACAGGCAAATAATCAACATTACTTTGATACATCAAGTATGCAGTTTCAATAATGTCTGCATCTGTTTCAATCAAAGGCGATTTTTGCACAAAATGTTTTAATTTTGTTTTACTAGCATCAATTCTTGACTTAAGAAGTTTCTTCTTTTCAACTAATCCGAGATACTTTTTGTTTCTAAAAACTAAACCAGCACGTTTTTCAAACTTTCTTAACGCTCCGATCATTTCAGATACGGTAGCTTCTTCATCCAATACAACATAATCTTCAGATATAATAGGTTCAATATTCAATTTAAAATCACCTCAAGTTTAAATAGTATATGTGATAAATATTTAAAGGTTGTGATGTAAGCTTTCAAGATTATATTTTAAATATTAATAGAATTTAATATTTTCCTATGTTCCAAAAACATCTTTACTATTATTTTTCGCATTATTTACAGTTAATTTGATCCTTTTAACCCTAGTTTCATTACGCTTAGCCCTTAATATCCATCTGTAAGTCATTTTTTTAATTGTAGGAGAAAAATTTTCAAAATTCTCTTTAGCTTTTTTGTCTTTATTTAAAGCAATTTTTAACTCAACGGGCATATCTGGATTTTTTGGAATTCCAAAATCATGAGTGGGTTTACTCAGACCTTCTTTGTAAAATTTTAAACCAACAGGAGTCATTTTTCTTTGTTTAATCAACTCTTTAGCATATCGTAGTGTGTTATCACTCCACCTACTATTTTTATTTCTTTTAGAAAAATTCCTTATATACCTATTTTCATCCAATTTTTGGATTATAGTATCAATCCAACCAAAACAAATCGCTTCCTCCATTAATTCTCTATGTGATGGGGACGATTTACCTGTATGTTTCTTATAAATTATAACTGAAACCTTATTTTCTTTTTCATGGTTCTCTATTAACCACTTTCTAAAATCATTCCTAGTGAATACAGTCATTGTCTTCATAATACCATCATTAATCCTTGTCAACATTTAAATTTAATGGGTTTTTCTGGTTTCATTAAGAAACTTTATAAAAGAAGACTACAATTTAAGCTAAAGATAGCGGAGATGTGGGAAGTAGCTTTCCTGAATCCGTAGGAATGGTTTACAATTCCGAGGCACTAAAAATTGTAAAATTTTTCTGTGCGGTATCAGAGTTAAACAAATTTGGAGGCTAAATAATATGGGAATATACAAACATATGAGAAATCTTTGGAAAAAACCAAAGACAAGCATGCCAGAATTATGGCGTGAAAGATTAATTGCTTGGCGAAGAGAGCCAGTAACTGTAAAATTAGAAAAACCTACTCGAATTGATCGAGCTCGTTCTTTAGGATATAAAGCTAAACAGGGATTTGTTGTTGTTAGGCAAAAAGTTTTAAGAGGCGGACATACCAGACCAATGATTAAGAAAGGTCGAAGACCTAAACGATACGGTACAAGATTAGATTTAAGTAAGAACTATAAACAAATTGCTGAAGAACGGTGCCAGAAAAAGTTTGTTAATTTAACAATCTTAAATTCTTATTGGGTAGCGGATGATGGTAAACATTATTGGTACGAAATTATTCTTGTTGATCCTAACCACCCAGTAATCAAGTCTGATAAGAACTTAGCTTGGTTACAGAATAAAAAACATGGTTCAAGAGTATTCCATGGTAAAACTTCTACTGCTAGAAAATCTCGTGGACTTAGAGGAAAAGGATTAGGTTACGAAAAAGCTCGACCAAGTAGAAGAGCTAACCGCAGAAGACAATA
>CAZQLW010000003.1:33800-46716 GCA_964594395.1 uncultured Methanosarcinales archaeon
TTTAAATCCGTTATCGTACAAAGTTATTTCTACCCCGTTAACAGTTTCTGTTGGTGCTAACTTTCCACCACCAAACCATTGGTTAAGCCAGGACATCATTAATCCGTAAAGTGAGTATTCTTGCTCAACACCATCAACAGAAATGATTAAAGTTTCTTCTTCATCCGGAATGTTAGGATCATCACCAGAAACACAAATTTCTTTACCCTGAATAGTTGTACAACCTAAAGCGTAAGCAAAATATTCATTCTCATCATCCAATTTTTTATTCTTTTCAGTTTCTTCTTTTGGTCCTTGAATAACGTTTGCTTCCATAACTAATTCTTTTGTGTAAACATTATTGTTAATGTTTTCATCAGATTCTAAGAACGGATCAATTTCAAATGTTAACGTTACAGGAATTAGATCAATACTTAACGAAGTTGTTGGGAAACTAAAAGCACCAAACTCTTTAAAAGAATCTGCGGAATCGTAACGAACAGTTTCTCCCGGCCCAATAGTAATTAAAGCACCTTCAGCAGATTTTTCGTGCGGGTTTCCATACTTTTCTTGGATCAACTCAATTTCTTCTTGGATTTCTTGATCTGAATATCCTAAACTGTTAGCCCTTTCCATAAAATTATCAATTCTTTTTTGAATTTGTTCTGCAGATTCTGCATGAGCCATATAAGAAACTTCACCAAATTCTGGAACTGCTTCTGTTTCAGATCCATCTTCAGAGATAATAGTTATTGTAGCAACATCTGTCATCTGTCGATCACTCAATGTTGTTGTTAATGATCCTGGATAAAGACCCTTATAATCTTCATCAACATAAGCAAAATATGGTAATCTTGTTATTGAATTCTCATCACCAACATTTTTAACATCAACTGTGTAATGATATTTCTCACCAGGAACGATTGAATCTACATCCATTTTAAGATCTTCTATTGTTAGGTCTGGTCCTGCTATTACTAAAAAACTTAAACAGAAGATTAATGTTAAACTAATTATAATTGATTTTTTCATATTATGTACCTCTTTTTAATTAGAGAGTATTTTTTAATATATAAATATTTGGTAATTTATCCTATTTATTCTCCACTAATTTTATATAGTATTTTTATTTGTTCGTAATTAACATGATGAAAAATGAAGAGGATGATTATTTAGATAAAGAAAAGAAAATTCACAATTATCTTAAGAAAGCGTTAAGAATTTATGACAAATATGAAATTAACGTAACAAAAAAACAAGCTTACTTAAAAGATATAGGAGAAAAGTTCAGGGAACTAGAATCAACATACAAACATCATTTTCTAAAGAAATTATTTAAAAAGAAAGAAATACTATCTAAAAGAAAAAAAGTTATTCCAAAAGTTAAACAGTCTATTGAAAAATTATCTAAAATTTTGGTTAGGCAAAAAAAACTTTCTCTTAAAGAGTTAATTATTAATGAAGATGAGAAAAAAGCAATCATTAATCTTATTCATGAATTACCTTTATTTAAATCAATTAATGAAAAAGAAAAACAGTTAATGGCAGAAGTTGTTACTAATCAAAAGAGGGTTGTAGTAAGTATTCTAAAATCTCTTAACGGCCTTTCACTTCTAATCAAAGAACAGGAAAAATTAATTGCTTCAATCGATTTAGAAGATAAATCTGAGAAAGAAATATACAACATTAGTGTTAAAACTATTTCTAAATCCAATAAATTATTTCAGAAAGAAATAGAACAGATCAACTTCTTGAAATCAAGAACTATTCTTTTAATTGAAAAGTCAAAAATAATTGTTAGTGAGGAAGAACAGTTTGAACTGGAACTTGAAAAAGATTGGCAAACTATTATGAAACCTTTTTCTAATTTAAAATATTATCTCCGTTCAGAACATCCAACTAGAGAGGGACGTTTATTTGAGGGAATAAACTTTTTCCGTTGTGGTTTAGCAAAAGAGCGATTTTTTGAAATCACTTTTGCTGCTGTTGAAGAAACTCACCATAAAGCAATCAATTTTTATGAAATTTATAATCAACATCCACTTTCAGGAAAAAATGAAATCTTAAAAGAAAAACTACATCTTGTTCAACTAGCCCTCAAATTCTTAGGTCATTTGAAAGAATTACTTAAAAGATATAAGAAAATGCAGGCTTCATTTGTTGAACTTTCTGACGACCCTTTAATTAATCGTGCTGAACTAATTGCTATTGTGGAAAAAGCAAGGGGAGATAAAGAAAAGATGTTAAAAGAATATAAAAAATTTGAGTTTTTTGAGAAAAGTGGTTTGGTAGAAGATTTTTTAATAAGTAGAATTAAACCAATTAAAACCGGAACTGTATATCATGGGATTGGTTTTCATACTGGTGAAGCAATAAAAGATAATATTAATTTTGAGACTGTTAAAACGCCAAGAGAATATGCTGAAGCAATAGTAAAGAGAATTGATTATGGGATATTTCCAACAACTGCTGATAAAAACTATAATTGTTGTTCAGAATTACCAGCAGTATGTTTTTATGGTAGAATGGGTTTGTGGCATTCGGTATGTTACATTGAATTAAACTGTACTGATTACCCGGTTTTTGATTGTACAAAAGAATGGAGTGCAGCTTATTATGCCAGACAAGATACCGAAAAAATGGTTTATGTAAAAGAGTCGTTACAACTTTTAAACTATAAACTTGTTTTTGACACGAAAAAACACTTTTTTCCAGAACACATTATAAAATCTTTTTTTAACCCTACAGAAAGTTATATTAGAAAAGTTATTCGGAGACTTCCAAATAAAACTCCTCGAGGTAATATAATAAAGTTTACCTATAAAGGTAAAGAATGGACCCCCTCAAAATTTAAAAAAGCCCTTAAAGAAGATTATTCACTGTAAATCGTTTGTTATTCTCTGTATTAGAAATATTTAAGTATAATTCCAAATTTGACTATTAACAATGAAAAGAATAATCCTCTTAACTCTAATAACAATGTTCTTAACTTCCTGCTCATTAACAAATCTAGATTCGTTAATCTCTGCCACAGTTACAGAACCAAAAATAGAAACACAAATCCAAGATACTGGAAATATTGAAGTTTATTTCTGCCCGCAAGAAGATTGTGAACTTGCATTAGTAAATTTTATTAATTCTGCAGAAGAGTTTGTTCATTGCGCTTTCTTTGAAGTTGATTTAGATAAAGTTAGAAACAAACTTCTTGAAAAAGAAAAAGAGATTGAAGTAAAAGTGATTACTGATAACGATTATTTGTATGAGTTTAACCATTCATTTGTTAAAGTTGATGCTTGGGGATTAATGCACAATAAATTCTGTATCATTGATGGGGAAAAAATTTCATCGGGAAGCATGAATCCCACCAATAACGGAGCAACTAAAAATAATAACAATTTACTTTTCATCAACTCGAAAGTTCTTGCAATGAATTACGAAGCAGAATTTCAAGAAATGTGGAATGGGACATTTAAGAAAGGTGATCCGGTTCTTAATCCAGTTATAGAATTGGATGGAATAACTGTAAAAAATTATTTCTGCCCTGAAGACCATTGTGCAGAGAAAGTTAAAGAAGAATTAAAGAAAGCCAAAGAATCTATTCACTTTATGACCTTCTCTTTTACAAATGATGGGATTGGAAACATTATTTTGTTAAAAAGTTTGGAAAACATTACCATCGAGGGAGTAATGGAAGCGAGACAAGTAACTAAATATTCTGTTTATGAATTGTTGAAGTATCAAGGAATTGATGTGGTTAAAGATGGTAATAAACAAAATATGCATCACAAGACTTTTATCATCGATCAAGAAACCGTAATCACTGGTTCATTTAACCCCACTGGCGGGGGTGATAAGAGAAATGATGAAAATGTTTTAATTATTTCTGATAAAGAGATTACTAAGTTATTTATGGAAGAGTATGAATTTGTTAGAAAAGAAGCGGATTCTTAATTCTACAATATAACTTTTACAGAATACAAATCTAATTAATAACTTTCAAATTTATTTGAACAATAAGAAGAGGTGATTTAAATGGCTGGAAAAAGTTTTTCGATAAGAATAGGAATGGGAAGTTTTCCTAAACAAGACTTAGATTCTTTAATAGGTTCAAAACAAACACAAATACGACCTCATTCTGATGGTCAAGAATTCGAGTATAGTAATTACAAAGGTTGTTCAATTGAATTATATATTCCTGGAAATCCTCACGTAAAAACTCAACAGATTAGTATTTCGGGAGAACCCGAAGATTTTGAAAAAGTGGTAAAAGAATTCCGTGCAAATTATTCTTGGGCAAAAAGTTTAACCTCTAATCCTAATGAATAATAATCAAAAATCGTACCATTGATCTAAATATTCCTGAAACCTTGAAGCGGGAATATTTGAAGATAAATGATTAATCCTTTTTCCATCTTCATAAGCGATAACAAACGGGACACAATAAACGTCTTCTTTCTGAAAAAAATTTCCAAAAGAAGCGAAATTATCAAAGTCCAAATAAACAGAATTAATTTCAAATAAAGTTAAAATTTCTTTTAAATCGGGATCCGTAACAAGATTTTTAATAAATGAAGTACAACAATCTACATTATCTTTGACAATGAAAGCTAATGTTTTTCCTTCTTTAACAGATTCCTGAAATTCATCTACAGAATTAATAATTGTACAAAGTTTTTCAGCATCTTTGATAATACTCATTTTAAACTAATTCCCCAATAATTACTTTGAATATTTTCAAACCCGTTATTTTCAACAAACTTATTACCACTACTAGTAACAACATTACAAAGTAAGTACTCAAACCCTTCTTTTTTTGATTTGTTTAACACTTGTTGCAATACTGCTTTACCTTTTCCTTGATGTTGCCTATAATGTGGGAGTTCAATATTTATTAAATAAATTAACTTGTACGGGTGAGATATTTTTTGTTCTTCCCATAGTTTTTTAATTATTTTAACATTATCAAGAAGTGAACTATCCATTTCGGGGATAGATTCTAATAACTGTTCTAAATTATTTTCATCTTTTTTCCATTTATTTCCGAAAAGTAAAGTAAACTGAAATTGGCTATACTGGGGCATAGTTTCTACTAAACATTCTCCATAATATTCAATATTCATCCCTAAATCTGTCATAATTTAATTTTAATAGTTTAAGTTTATATTCTTTTTTATAGTTGAAAAGATAATAGAATTAATTTTAGCATAAACTTTATAAATAACCCTTGCAAAAAAATAATTTGTAAGAGGAATTCTGATAGTGGAGATATGATAAAATGAAAATAGGCCTAATTGCAAACCCCGTAGAATACGATTTGAGTAAAGATTTAGATATGGTAACACCATCATCAACTGCGTTACTTGGAAACACTTTTTTAAACCGAGGTCACGAAGTTTATACTATTAATCCAAATAATGTTGATGTTTACCAAAATCAAGTTCGGGGTAAAGCTAAATTAATTACAGGCAAATCCATGCAAAAATTTTGTTCAGAAGCTTTTGATGAAGATGGAACAGAAAAAATTTTCCTTAATGACATGGACGTAATTTTCCCTAGATCATTACCAGGAGAAGTTAATGGCAGACCAGCTTCGGTTATTCAACAAGAATATTTCAATTTGTTAGGTTTACTTGAAACATTAAAAAAACCATGTTTAATTAACAGCCCTACTGGAATTAAAAAAGCTTATGATAAAACTGCTTTAGTAAGATTTACTGACATTATTCCTGAAACATCAATCTTAAGTGATCCTAATGACATTTATCATCTTGTTAATCATTACGGAATTGCTGTTACTAAACCTTTATCAGGTTACGGTGGAGAAGGAATAGAAAAACATGTTAAGTATTCAAATGATTTAATGGAAGATATATTAAGAATTACTGATGACGGAAAAAATAATGTTATTGTTCAAGATTATGTTAAAGGTGTCGAAGAGTTTGGTGATAAAAGAATTTTTGTCTGGAAAGGTCAACCTTTAGGAGGATTTGCAAGAATTCCTAAAAAAGGAGATTTCAGGTCAAATGTTCATGTTGGAGCTCAAATGATTAAAACTGAACTTAATAATCGAGATTACGAAATTTGTGCATCAGTAAAACCTTTCTTAATAGAAAATGGACTTGATTTAGTAGGCATTGATGTTGTTGGCGATTACTTAATGGAAATTAATGTTCGATCTCCTGGTGGTATGGAAGATATTAACAAATTCAACAATACTTCTTTAGATGGTTATGTTGTTAATAAAATTGAAAAAATGTTAGGATAATTTAATTGAAGTGCTAATAAAAAATTGTTGTAAACGTAAAAACCTATAATATATATGTTCCCTACCGAGAAGATACAAACAAAATTTATATATTAATTAATTATTCTTTAAATGTCCATACGGAAGGTATAGCTAAGTCCCTATTGCGGGCACATTAACCTCCTACTACTCTGACCAACCCTAGCGTTGCGTTACGGGCCTGAGAGGTCAAAAATAAAATACAGAGCTCCCCTTCTGTTATGGACAATTCTATTTATTTATGTAATTTAGAAAATTCTTCCTTTTCTAACCTTTTAAATTCCAGATAGAACTTTCGCATTTCTAAATGTTCGTAGAAGAAAGCGTATGTTAATAGTTTAATAATAATCAGCAAAATAATTACTGAAAAGAAAATTGATACTGTCTCAAAAAATGAACCGTCCAACATGACAAAAGAAAGGGCCGCAGAAATTGCTGGCGGATGAAAAAAATTAAACAAGTACAATAAAATTGTGGTTAAAGTTACAGCAAGAAATACTGTAATCGAAAAATTTAATTGATAACGATGAACAGTAAACAAAACAAAATAACTTGCAATTAACGATAAAACGTATGAGAAAATGACCGTTCTTAAAATATTTAGTTTGTGAACATATTTATGGGTAAGAATTGCTGCAGAAGCTCCAAGTGAAGCAAACATAACAATGTTAGAAGCAGTCATCTTGAAAAATAAAGTTATTACCGCAACAGCAATTCCCGTAATCAAGCTGGGAATGAACCGTTTGTGCCATATTTTTCGTTCTTTTTTAATGAATTTTAGGAAAGGCATCATGAAAAGGAAAGTTTTATAGTATTTTAATCTTTCTTTTCGTTTAATGTTATCTCAGATTAAAAAAGAATTACACAAATCATCTGATCCAGTAAGAGCGAAACATTCTCAGCGTTTTTTTAAGACTGGGCCTGGACAGTATGGCGAGGGAGATGTATTTTTAGGATTAACTATGCCACAAGTTCGAGTAATTGCTAAAAAGTATTTCAAAGAAGTAACATTATCTGAAGTACAAGAATTAGTGAAAAGTAAATATCACGAATTTCGAATGTGCGCTTTAGTAATGTTGGTTTACAAGTATGATAAATTTCCTGCTGAAAGAAAAGAAATTTATGATTTCTTTTTAAAAAATACTAAATATGTTAATAATTGGGATTTGGTTGACGTAACCATTCCCAGAACTGTTGGTGCTTATTTGGTTGATAATGATAGAAAAATATTATACAGATTAGTTAAATCTTCAGATTTATGGGAGCGAAGAATTGCTGTTTTAGCAACATTCGCGTTCTTATCAAAAGGAGATTTTAAAGATTCTTTGAAAATTGCTGAAATCTTGCTTAACGATGAACATGATTTGATTCACAAAGCCGTAGGTTGGATGTTAAGAGAGATCGGCAAGAGGGATGAAACTATTTTAACTAAATTCTTAAATAAACATGTTACTAAGATGCCAAGAACTATGCTTCGCTATTCTATTGAAAGGTTAGAAGAAAAGAAAAGGGTGGGTTATTTGAAAAAGTGAATAAGTAAACTTTTTATACTCTTACAAATTAATAAGGAGAATATGGGAATCTTTCACAAATTTCATTTTATTCGTAATTTTCCAGATGGATATCCGTTTTACAAAAAAGTTATCGCAAATTTCTTATTTTTCATTACCGGGATTATTATTCATCCTCGAAAAAATTTACTTAACCATAATGATTTGATCAAAGCCAGGTTCTTGTTAAGAAAAGGAGATGTAGTTTTAGCAGGAAATTTGAGAGAAGTTTCTGCTTTGTTTATCAAAGGGCCAGTAACTCATGCCACTTTATATGTAGGTAACAAAAGGTTTATTCAAGCTGTTGGTGACGGAGTAGAATATTGTTCATTGCACCATATTTTCACTGAATATGATACATTAACAATTTTAAGAATGCCGAAAGGAGTCAAAAAGAGAAAAAAAATTATCAAAGACACAATCCGTTTTGCAGAAAAACAAATTGGTAAACCTTACGACTTTGACTTTACAAGTGATTCAAAAAAGTTCTTCTGTACAGAATTAGTAAATTCTGCTTATTTACATGCAGGATACAATACCGGATTAAAAACAATGGGTAAATTTAAAACATTATTAGAAAAAATTGAAAGGATAATAATTACTGCTCATAAAGCTTTACATCCGGAAGATTTTATTAGAGGTAATTATAACATTATTTTCACATCTCATAATTTGAAATTAAAGAAAAAATTAGTATTCACAATGAGAGGAAAAGAAGTTTAAAAAAATTAAAAAAAATTAACCAACAATTGCTTCTTCAACAATTCTAATTGAACCCATCCCAATAACGTTATCAACCAACTTTAAGTAATCCTTTGCTCCGTTACTGGACTTTGCATAACTGAAAATTGATTTCCCGTACATTGGCGCTTCTTTAAGTTTAGAATTAATTCTAATTGGGTTTGAAACAACCCCGTTAAAAGTTTTTTCCATCTCAACAAGAGTATTTTTACATATTTTTGTCCTTCTATCAAACAATGTTGGAATTACTTTAGTTATCTTAATATCATGGTTATAATTAGAATTGATTTTTTCTATAATTAGTTGCATTTTTTTCAAAGCATCAAAACCAAGATAGTCAGTTGATGTTGGAATAAAAGCTTCTTTACAGAAAGCTAACACGTTTTGGTTAAGCAACCCTAATGACGGTGGACAATCAACAATAATGAAATCATAACCCTCAACCGTTTTTAACAAATCTCTTAACAACATTTTTGAACCTGGTTTGTTTGCTAAAAAATATTCTGCCTTAACCAAACTTTCCTTTGAAGCAAGAACATCAAAATTTGTTGCCAAATTAAAAATGCATCTTTTTAACGGAATCCGACCTTCCATAGCATCATAAATGTTGTAGGGGGCATCAATTTTTAAAGATACACTAACATTACTTTGCGGGTCTAAATCTACTAAAAGAATTTTTTTATCATTCCGAGATAAGCCGGCAGCTAAATTTACAGCAGTAGTAGTTTTTCCAACACCACCCTTATGGTTAATAACACAAATACTTCTCATTTCACATCACCTTTTTTTAAATAATTTTAAGTTAAAGAAGTTTTAAGCTAATCTCTTATAAACTTTATGCTACTGAAAAAGTGTAATTAGAGAAATGATAACACTAATTAATGTAGTAGAATAATTAATTTAACCCAAATTATCAAGAATTTCGTGTGCATTGCTAGTAGTTAAATAATCAACAATCCCCATATTTTCTTCCCTTAACAAGAAATTCATCGTTAACGACTTCTTTTCAACGTTACTAACACGGGCAACTTTATCAACAAAAACCAAACCGTAAGGGTAGCCTAAAAATAGTGCATCTTGACAATTATTTAATAAATAAGGTAAAACTGTTTTATTACCATCAAAACGAAAAACATGTTTAGCTTTTTCGTTAAGTTTTACAAAGTTAGTTTTTCCTTCAAGAAAGTAATTCCAACATCCAAGGGGACCAATTTTGTTTAAAAAAACTACTGGCGAATTCCCAGAGATAGTAAATAAAGAGGAAGATTTTGCTAACGCGGAAACGTTATCTCCCAATTTTGCTAAGTAAACACTTTCGTTCTTAAAAGAGGGGTCTAAAATCCCGTCCAAGACAACAAAGTCTGCAGGTGATGTACTAGCTAATGATAATTCTGCAAACCTTCTTGCCATATTAGTAATTTTGTTTATCGGTGCTCTTTCAGTTCCGCTTTTAATTGAAGAATCATTAGAAGATATTAAAAGATCTGTTTCATTAACAATTTTATCTTGTAATGGAAAGATTTTACTTTCATAATAAAGGTCATCATTAATCCATTTTGCTCGAGTAAAGAGATAAAATTCGTTCTTATCAGAACTAACTTTCTTATTGTCTTTAAACACCTGTGAAAAAACTCTGATAAAACTTAAACAAAAATTGCCTGTTGAAATAATCTCTGCCTGTCCACCATCAATGAAAGCGATAGTTTTTTCTGTATTATCGTTCAGTAAAGGTTGGAAATTATCTTTATTAATTTCAATCTGTTGATTATTAAAAATTATTTTATCTTCAGTTGAAAAGTTAGTTAACGTACTTTTAATTTCTTGAGATATTTTTCTAAGCATAAAAGTGAATTGCGAGTATGATTTTATATAATTTACTGTAACCGAGAAGATATTTTTCACAAGTAACACCTCAACGGCTTTAATTCGTGTTTGTTAAGGTCAATCTTTAATATTTGATCATTAATTTGTTGAGGTGAATAAATTAAACTTTTATTTTGTAATCTGTTTTTTTCTAACCTTTCAAGGTGTGAATAATCACAAAGTTTGATTAAAGGATAATCAGGTAGGTTTTTAAAACAGTTACCATCATATTCCTGATTGGTAACCAAGAAAGCTTGGTCTGCTTTAATAAAACGTCTCCTTTCTTCAAGTTCAGATAAAACAGTATCAATCGTTTTTACCAATTGACCAGATTTCTTTTTTTTCCTTCTTAACTTATATCTAATCTGACCATCTTTAGAATATTTTAGTTCAACTAGCACTAAAGGATGATTATTGTCCCGGTAAATTAAATCTGCCTGCCGATACTGGTATCGTGAACGGTGGACAATAACGTTCCTTCTTACATTCATCCCTAAATCTTTTAAGAGTAATTCAAACCAAATTTCAAACTGGGTACCTCTAATTTGTTGCGGAGTAAGATTTGCCACATATAATATTATAATTTACCTACCTAAAAAGAGTTGTAGTAGTGATAAGTACAACTAGTTAATTTTTGGAGGGAGAATTTCATTTGTGTTAAGAAAAAGTTGATTAAATTCTGGCGAATATATCATTAGGAATATGAGCTGATTCCGCTACTTGTATCTTTGTTACTAATGCATCTAATAATTGTCCTGGTTTTTTAGGCCATTCTGTTGGTAAAAATGCAACCATTTCAGTTTTGTAATCACTTATCAAACTAGAAGCAATATCAAATGGTTCAATATCATAAAGTAAAACAGAAACTTTTCTTTCTTGATAGCCATCATCAAACTCTCTACATTTAAATTGAAGATACCTACCCAACGGTTCATTTGAAGGGAACCTTTTAACTAATCTTTCAAAATAATCTTTTAAATCTATTTCATGATTAGATTGAGCTTCTGTATCAAACAAATTCAATAATTTTTCAGGTAAACATTTTTTTCTACATCTTTTATCATAATCGTGTTCACTTCTTTCATTAAAGTATTCAGTTAAATCTTCAACTGTAACATTTTTTGCAATGTTACATTCCAATTTAGTATGTTTTTCGGATGAAAAGATAATTCCATCATAATATGTTTCTTCAATACCTAAATAATATTTTTTTATTTTTCTTTCTAACTCGACTGGCGTTATAATTCCAAACTTAGCTCTTTTGATTCTTCTTTCTTCACTCATTTTTTCTTTTGTTTTGATTCTTGTTCTTGTTTATATAAGTCTACTAATCTCCCCAAATACCAACTCATATAATCTTTTGCAGATTTAAAACCTTGACTTTCTGCACATTTTGAGATGTCATAATAAAATCCTAATGAAGTGTAATCACAATGGTTTTCATCTGGTTTTTTTGCTTTACTTGTTAAGCTAAGATTTAACCCATATAAATTTGGTGCCGGGTCTAATGACAAATAATGTTTTACTGAATAGAACTCATCAGCTATAATTTGTAGTTGGGATGGTAATTTTATTTCTAGTTTTATTTTTGCTAACTGACCTTGTTCTAAGTTCCTCCGATCCCTAACTTTTTGTTCATCTTCTTGTCTTTGTGGCGATAAGATGTAAGCTAGTTCAGAATACATTTTTGCTTCCTTTCTTGTAGTGTCTTCTAAATCTTTAATTTTCGGATCAAATTTTGGTATTCCATCAAGAGGCAATATTTCAGGAGGTAATCTTGCTACTGCATTATCCACGTAATCATCAATAAATTGCTTTTTTTTACCGCTAAGAAAAGTATCAGGTTCTAAAAGTCCTTGTCCGAATTGCGAGTCCAAGTCTGGGCCTAAGTTTAATTTTTTTACCATTTTACACTACTAAGAAGAAGTAATTATATAAATGTGTTGATTAAAATGTGTAAAAATAACGAGTATTCAGAATAAAAAGAATACGGGGTTTAATCTAATTGGTTTATTTTTTCTAGGTAGTTTTCTGACCAGTCTAGTAAGAATTTACTCTCTTTTCTTTTTTTGTAGGTGAAAAACCCCACCATAGATGTACCAGTTAAAGTAATGCAAGAGACAATACCTTCACCAATTGAAAGGTTAAAATAGTTTGTTAAAGCAATCCCACCTAAAAAAGCAGCAGTACTAAGAGCAGAAAATGCAATCCCATTTTTTTCAGAATAATCTTTCCCTTGATGATAACAATCAATGTCTTCAATTTTTGTTAATAAATCTGCTAAAAGAGATTGTTTTTTTGATGAAACAACATTACTTGAATAAACATTAACATAATTATCAACAATTTCTGGAATTGACCAATGATTTTTTTTATCATAATAGTGATTGATAACTTCCCAAACTAATTCCCTATTAGAATATTCTTTTTTTTGTTTTGCAGATTCTTTTTTTTTATATTGAGCATTATTTTTTCTTAAAGTTTCAATTTCACGTTGTAA
>CAZQLW010000004.1:0-22940 GCA_964594395.1 uncultured Methanosarcinales archaeon
AAGTAGTCGTGGAAAAATTTACGACGTTTTCTACGCGATTCTAACTTTTCTTTTCTTGCTTGTTTAACTTTTCTATCTCTTTTAATCTTTTTAATAGCAAAAGATTTTTCTTTAGTTTTTTGAATATCTTCTTTTTCTTTATCAGTCTTAAACATACCAAAATAATCGTGGAAGAACTTACGACGTTTTCTACGCGATTCTAATCTCATCCGACGTTGTTCTTCAATTAAACGTCTCTTCTCAGCAAGAAATTCTCTCTTCTCTTTCAACTTCTTAGCATGAGCAGCACATCTCCTTCTTAATCGCTCAGATTTTTTACTTCTCTTCTCAGCATTCTTTCGAGCAATTTTATTCGCTTTAGCTTTTCGAATGTCTTCCTTCTCTTTATCGGTCTTAAACATACCAAAGTTATCATGGAAAAAATCATGCCATTTTTTCTTTGATTCTATCTTTCTCTTTTTTAATTGTTTTAATTTTCTATCTTTCTCTTTCTTTTTTATAGTAAGGGCTTGTTCCCGAACAATTACCAAATTTGCTTTCTCTTTATCAGTCTTGAACATACCAAAACGATCATGGAAAAACTTATGTAGTCTACGTTTAAATTCTAACTTTTCTTTTCTTAACTGTTCAACTTTTTTATCATCCTCAATCTTTTTGATAGCAAAGAATTTTTCTTTTGCGATCCTAAAATTTTCATTCTCTTTATTAGTTTTAAACATACCAAAGTTATCGTGAAGATATTTACGCCATTTTTTCTTTAACTCTAGCCTTCTCTTCCTTGATTGTTTTAATTGTTTATCTTTTTCAATCTTTTTTATAGTAAGAGCTTGTTCCTGAATTATGAGCAATTTTTCCTTCTCTTTATCAGTCTTAAACATACCAAAGTAATCATGCAAGAACTTACGTGTTTTCTGTTTTCTGTTTCCTTTTTTGTTTTTCTCATCAACAAAAACTCTTTCTTCTTCAAAGATTACTTTTTTATATTTTCTTGAGTTTAGCAACTTGACCATCTTTTTAGCAAACTCTTTATATTTTAATTCTTTAACAAGTTCTCTCTGTTTACTTTTCAAACTTCTTTTTGGATTTCTTCTATCAGTTAAAACAATTTGATATTTTAATTTATGTTTATGTTTCCAACCAAATCCTATTAAAATTAATAAGATCACTAAAATAATCCATAACCAACTTAAATCAAAAATTATTTTGTTAATTTTATCGCCAATTGCTTGACCAACCAAATTGGCTTTGATTCCATCCTCTGTTACTTCAACATAAACAGTTCTTTTAGCAGTAGCCACATAATTTTCATAACCTACTTGAACATAAAAATTATAATTGCCATCACTCAAATTTTTAGGAACAAATATTTTTGTACTTTCAGTTTTTTCTTCAAAACTGCCTAAGTAGATTGTGTCTCTTCCGGAACTGATTTCAGTGCCATCTTTTTCTAGCCAAAAATCAATAATGATATCATTACTGAAATTAGCCATCCCTTTAACAAAATAAGTGAAACCCATATAACCATCGGAACCAATAGGGGAATCCACTTCTAAAATCTTAATGTCAAACAATTTCACACATTGATGATAGAAACAAGCTTTATCACCACTACAATCATCATGAGTATCGCATTCATAATCTTCTTCATCAATTGATCCTGGTTCAGTAATTCTAATTGCGCCAGCACCACCGCCGCCACCTGAACTACCACCACCACCGCCACCACCGCTAGAAGAAGAGGAGGTAGAAGATTCTGCAACAGTGCCTTTTATCCCAGAATACTGTAAGTTGCTAACACTGAAAGTAGTCCCATCATAACCACATCCAATTGAAGTGGTAGTGTTTGTTCCGTTATCAAATCCAACACTAATATTAGCTGTTAAACAAGTAGTCAAATCTGTTTCATTACTTCCCGTACAACCAGAACTAATTTCGTCAATGGAACTAATCTCTTCATCTTTAACACATAAAGAAACAAACTCATTGTTTTCTAAATAAACAGTTTTATTGTAATTGGATTGTAGCTGACCCGAAAGGTTAATAATTAAGTAATTCGTATCTTTAATTATCGAAACATTGCTTAAATCTAAATCAGTTACGCTAAAGTTATAGCTGAAATTAACCATCAACTCAGTATCATCATAAAAGAAAATGTCTTCTTTACCGGAAAATGTCTCATTGGTTCTATTCCCACCTATAGAAATATTTAATCTAGTTAATCCGGAAGAAGTGACGTTTGATTCGTTGTACAATAAAGGGTCAGAATAGTCAGGTAAACCATCTGTATCTGTATCCGGAGTAGCATTTACTAATAAAGAATAATTATTTATGGACCAATTTAATCTACCAGCAAAATCTTCAGCTAAACAGTTCCAAGTATAATTACCATTACCTAAACTTAAATTCCAAGTTTTTTCATCACTTACTCCACTTAATGAAGATGTTTGATTTAATGCAAAACTTTGGTTAGTTGCATTAGTAAGGTAAAGACTAATATTAGCTAAATTAATATTATCAGAGGTAGTGCAATTGAATAAGGTTGAAGAAACTCCAATGGTATTATCAATCAAATTGTCAGTTGGAACAATTAAATTAACGGTTGGGTCTGTTAAGTCTACATAAAATGTAATACTGGCAGAATTAAGATTGCCCACACTATCATTAGCATAAACCGTTACGTTATGCTGACCCTCGCTCCAAGTGATTCCAGTAATATTAGTTCCGCAATCAGCTAAAGTAGTGTTGCTAAGGTAAGAATCATTAGTATACCAACAATCTTCAATGTTATCTCCCGAAATAGTATAATTAACATCTACATCAGCAGTAGAAGAGTAAAAATTACTACTAGGATTTGTAATACTTACAATTATTGCTGAAGTGTCTATAGTAAAAGTAACATCAGTATTATTTAAATTACCAGCAGAATCATTAACCCATATAGAAACACTATGCTGCTGTTCTGACCAAGTTACATCAGTTAAATTTGAACAACTGGTCAAAGTATTGTTACTAGTCATGGAATCATTACTATACCAGCAAGAGTCAAGATTAGTATCTGAAACTGAATAATTTACATCTAAATTAACTTGATCACTGAATGAATTATTGATAGGAGAAGTAATTGATAAAGAAGGGTTAGTGACATCAACAATAAATGTAACGCTAGTATCTGCAACATTTCCTGCAGAATCGTTTACCCACACGGTTACATTATGCTGACCTTCTGACCAAGTTAAGGAAGTAATATTTGTTGTACAATCTGCAAGAGTTGTATTGCTCAACATGGAATCGTTACTATACCAGCAAGATGCTAAATTAGTATCGGAAGCAGTGTAATTAACATTCAAACCCGTGTTAGTAGTATAGGTATTATTTGTAGGAATAGAAATACTAATGGCGGGGTTGGTTACATCAACAGTAAAAATTACTGTAGAAGTACTTTCTCCTCCACTATCATTAGCGTAAACGGTTATATTATGTTCACCTTCTTCCCAGGTAACACTAGTAATGTTTGCACAATCTGTTAAAGTAGTATTTGTACCACCTGAATCTGTACTGTACCAACAAGAGTCTAAAGTTGCACTTGTTGCAGTATAAAGTACATCTAAGCTGGTATCTGTTGTAAATGAGTTTGTTGTTGGAGAGTCAATAGTTAATGTAGGGCCTGAACTAATAGTAAGAGTTCTTTGCTCAGTTTGATTTTGGTAGCTGGATTTATCAGTTACAAATGTTTGATAGGTATAAGGACCAACACTCAAGGTATTACTTGCATTCTTAGACTGATTAACATACAATTCCCAAGAATCTGAATCAGTTTGTTTAAGATTTGAAGTGAAATCTTGATAAATTTCATCATTAGATAAACTCCTGTTCCAGAAACGCAATTCATCAATTGATCCGTCAATATATTGAGAAGCCCCATCTGAACTTCCTACTATAGACCAAAGGGAATTTCCACTTTGTGCCGCATCAGAAAACAATCTATTTGGGGTTCCAGCATTTACATATAAATCAACTTTGTTTGAAGAATCCCGTACCAAAACAAGGTGATGCCATTCTCCAGATGAAGGTAAAGAAACTGAAGTGTCCGCAGAACCTCCATTCAAAACCCTAATGAAGAAATTTGTCCCATCATTATTATGGCCAAGTTTTATTGATGTTCCCCCTACTTCCTCACCCAACATAAACCGATAACTACTATCGTGATTAATGTTCCACCAAAAAGATATTGTAAATTCGCCTTCCAAAGTAATATCTGGAATATTTAAGAAATCATTATCTCCAGCAAAAGAGAATGCACCTCCAAACTTACCCGAAGAGTTATAAGCTGCTCCATTTGATGCAGCCCCATCATTACTATTTCCAGAAATATCTACGACAGAACTATCGTTTTCCCCGAGATCAGAGATTTTATCAAAATTATACATTAATATTAAAGAATCGTTGTATAAGGTGTAATTAGTCCCATTCCAATTGTAAGTTAATTCATCTAAATTAGTTTCTGTAATTGAAACATTAACCTCAACAGAGGTGTTAGTGGTAATGGTTGCATTATCAAAAGTGGCAGGAACAAATTCAAGCACAGGACTTATTGTATCTATTGTGAAAGTTAATGAAGAATTTCCCAAATTACCAAAACTATCATTAGCCCATATAGTTACGTTATGTGGGCCTTCACTCCAGGTTATCGTTGTAATGTTAGTATCGCAAGGAAGAGTTATATTGTCTAACATAGAATCATTACTGTACCAACAAGATTCAAGGTTTGTGTCGGAAGTAGTATAATTAACATTTAAACCAGTATTAGTGGTGTAGGTGTTGTTAGATGGAGTGTCAATAGTAATACTTGGAGTAATTGAGTCAACTGAAAATGTCACCACAGAACTATTCACTTGGCCAGCAGAATCATTAGTCCAAATAGTTATATTATGCTGGCCTTCTGACCATGCCACATCAGTTATGTTGGTTGTACAACTAGCTAGAGTGATATTAGAAGAAAATGAATCGTTACTGTACCAGCAAGATTCAAGATTAGTGTCGGCTGCCAAGTAAGTTACATCCAACCCTGAATCTGTTGAAGTACTTCCATTACTTGGAGAATCAATACTAATAGTAGGATAAATAGTATCTATTGTAAACCTTCTTAAACTAGATTTTTCATTTCCAGCACTATCATTGGCCCAAACAGTTACATTATGTTGGCCTTCACTCCATGTTATTGTTGTGATATTAGTTTGACAAGGTGATAAAGTTGTGTTTTCCAACATTGAATCATTACTGTACCAACAAGATTCTAAATAAGTTTCAGAAACAGTATAATTAATATTCAACCCAGTATTATTAGTATAAGTATTATTTGTAAAAGAAGTAACGTCAAGTACTGGGTCTGTTGCATCAATAACTACAGTATAATTTAATGATGTATTGGTATTTTCTGCCCGATCAAACACATCATAATACCAGGTATAATTATCATCAGCGAGGGTTACAACAATTCCCGTGTTAGATGTTAAAGTATATTCTGAAAAGCTAGTATCTGATGTTTGATTTACTAATTCATTCGAAGAATTATAAACATACAACGTTGCATTTTTCACACCAATATTATCGCTTAAGTTAACAGTAAAGTTTTGTAAAGCAGGAGTTTTATAAGTATTATTTTCGGGAGAAATTAAATTTATAGAAGGGTTAGATACGTCTATTGTAAAAGTAATGGTTGAAGTATTCTGATATCCGCCACTATCATTTACCCAAATAGTTAAATTATGTTCTCCTTCCAACCAAGTAATAGAAGTTATGTTAGTACAATCACCATTATTACCTAAACTAATATTTTCAGACATACTATCATTACTATACCAACAAGAAGATAAATTAAAATCAGATACAGTATAATTAATATTTAACCCAGTATCAGTGGTATAAGTATTATTTTCAGGAGAGACAACATTCAATAAAGGGTTTGTTGCATCAACCGTAACAGTAGAATTTGAGGTTATGAAAGTATTTCCCGCCCAATCAAATAATTCATAGAACCAAGTGTAAACACCATCTGCTAAATCAACAACGGTCCCAAGAGTAGAGGACACAATAAATTCTAAAAGAGTCGTAGTTATATTACTAATTAAACTGCCTGAAGAATTATAAACATACAACGTTGCATTTTCCACACCAATATTATCACTTAAGTTAACGGTGAAATTTTGAGTATTATTAGTAGTATCATAAGTATTATTTTCGGGAGAGATTAAAGTCCCATTAGGGTTAGTAAAGTCTATGGTGAATGTTAATGAGGAACTTCCATTGTTATCTAAACTGTCGTTGGCCCAAATTGTAACATTGTGCTGACTCTCACTCCAAGTGATAGAAGTAATGTTAGTACAATTACCATCATCACCTAAACTAATATTTTCAGACATACTATCGTTACTATACCAACATGAAGATAAATTAAGTTCAGAGGTGGAATAATTAATATCCAATCCAGTATCATTGGAATAATAGTTATTACTTAAATCGAAAGTAATCACGGGTCCAGTAACATCTACCCCGGTATAAGAACCATTCTCAAGGATAGTAATATTCCAAGGTGAAGTTTCATTATTGATTGTTTGGTCTGAAGTCCAATTTGCATAAACAAAAAATTCATGAGTTGTGTTAAGACTACCAGTAGCATTAACTGTCCAAGTAATAGTTTCTGATTGTCCATCGTCTAAGGAAAGATTGTAAGGGTTTTGTGTGATTGTAAAAAATGGAGTGGCCGAAGTGTTCATTGAAACTAATCCAGATTTAGTTGATGACCCCAACACACCACTAATGTTTATATTATCAAGAGCGGTATCACCCCTATAGTTTCCAGCACAAGTATAATGAAATCTTAAATTCCCGGTACCACTTAAAGAAGATAAATCAGTTGTGTTCTGGAACCAACTAGTACCTTGATTACCACTTTCATTCCATAAATTTATCCAAGAACCAGTGGTGTTTTCTTGTAATATGAGCGTACCTATATTTGAACCATACATATTATTGTACCATGAAATTTCCTCGCTGGTGTAAGAATCAAAATCAATCGCCGGAGTTTGATAAACAATAGCGGTTTGCCCATTAGTATAACAAGATCCAGAAGATGTTTCTACATAGATGTAATAAGTACCTGAATATGCTGAGGAAGGACCAGTGCTTGAAGAACTAGTTCCACCACTATTTCTTGTCCAAGAATAAGCCACCCCATCATCATACCAAGGATCAGTAAAATTAGATTCAAAACCATCAAACTGGATTGTTTCTGCACCTGCCGCAGGGTCTAAACTAACATTAATTGCACCACAATCAATATTACTACAACTTACAGTTGTAGAGATGGTAAATGTTTCATTCTGAGTTACATTAACATCTGTTAAAGGTGAAACCATTGTTAAACCAAGGACTGGAATTTTACTAAACGTTACAGATTGGGTATAAACTAAATTGTTACTGTCATTACAATAAACGGTCCAGGTGTTTGATCCAGCAGAACTGTTTACCCCGGTGAAATTTGTACCTGCAGAAACATTGGTAGAATTTGTTACACCGCCATCAGCACTATACCAACAGGGATCTAAGTTATATCCAGATTCAATAGTGTAATTTATTTCACTTATATTAGTAAGATAACTTGTACCACCAACAGGATAATCAATAGTAATAGGACTAACACTAAAATCTACGATAGTAACATTCCAAAGATCAGTAGTATTACTTACATCTAAATCTGTTGTCCAATTGGCAAAAACAAAAAACTCATGTGTTGAATTTACATCCCCGGTAGCATTAACATACCACGTTATAATTTCTGACTCACCATCATTTAACGAAACATTATAAGGGTTGTTTGTAGTTGTGTAAAAAGGAGTTGCGGAAGTGTTTGTTGTAATTAATCCATCTTTAGCTCCTCCGGCATAAGTAATTGAAACATAACCCTCTGCCGCATTTATTCCCGCAGTATTATTTTGATTTGTCCCATTATTAACAGAACCGCCGCCGCCAGCTACACCATTACTATTGGTGCCCCCTCCTCCGGAATATCCTCCACCAGCACCACAAGCACCTTGGCAACACCATTCTCCACCAGAACCACCACCAAAACCACCATCTCCACCGCTAGCAGAACATGTTCCGGCTTGACCGCCAGTGCCGCCATTCAAAAAACTTAAAGGTGCAGCACCAGTACAGGTTGAATCACCACCATCACCACTAAATCCAGCACCACCAAAAGTTCCTGCACTAGCGCCACCACCTGCTCCATCAGCACCACCTGCATAAACACCTTGTGAACCAGTTCCACCGGTTGTTTCATTTAATCCTGACTGACCATTAGCAGGATTACTATTACCACCACCTGCTCCTCCTCCACCAGCAATGATTAAAGGATCATTAGTTGAATCGACAACAAATGAACCGCCGCCGCCACCTCCAGCTTTTTGAGTAGCCCAATCCTCTCCAGACTGACCGACCAATATTTGGATTACTTGTCCAGCAGTTAATTCAAATGTACCAGTCATTCTTGCACCCAAACCACCAGTATAAGTGACGGTCCCATAACCACCAACTGCACCAGCAGTTTCTATGGTATAAGTTCCTGTTGTTGGCACGGTCCAATTTTGAATACCTCCACTCACCGTTACAGCTCCAGCTAAAGTGGTTCCAGTATAATTAGTATCACAATTAGCTTCAGAAGGGCCATCTCTTCCAGTAGCACCACAAGTAGTAAAATTATAAACTGTTCCACTTACCGGATCTAAACTAACATTAACCTCATCGCAATTACTGGTTAGACAAGTAACATTTACAGTAACATTAAAAAATTCATGTTGGGTAACATTAAGGTCTGAAGTAGGATAAATCCAATCTAATAATAAAGAAGAATCGGCCAGAGCTATAATCTCCTCCATTATACCAATCATTGTTTCATTTACTAATTCTTCGGATTCATTTACTACCTCATCTGTTTCATTAATTGGTTCGAAAATAGTTTCAATAAATTCTTCAGTTTCATTTTTTTCAGTTACTGGAAGCATGATTGGTAATTCTTCCGTTTGATTTGATTCGTTTACTATTGGTTCTATCAAAATAACACTTTCATTAACAGTGGATTCATTATTTTCATCAACGGGCAATGTAAGAATGAAATCAACCGTTTCGTTAACAACACTCTGAGAAATATTTTCTGAAGTAGAATTAGTTCCAGTTGACATCCCTTCATCTTCAATTTCATTTTTTCCAATAATGTAATTTAGCTTTACCAACTGGCCGAATTCTTATTTTCCCTTCCCCTTTTAATTCTGCAAGAATAACTGGAACCGTATTTCTAGAAACTTTTAATTCAGTAGCAATCTCAATAATTGTAAGACCATCTGTATCTTTCTTTAGAAGTTCTACTACTAGCTCTTTTTTCGTTTTGACCATTTGTGCATTAATGCTTGTTGTTAACATCATGCACTAACGCACAATTATTTATAAAGGTATTGCTTTTATATTAAAAAAAATAAGAGAAATTTAAGAGAATTAATTTTTCATCCGTTCAATCGCTTTCTGGATTTCATCATTACTATTAACAGGTTTCTTTTCAGAAGAATCAGTATTAACGACTGCTGGTTTAACAATAACTTCTTCGTTTTTTTCAGTTTCTTCTTGATTGTATTTAATATTCCAAGTTTGATCTTTAATTTTATTTTTAATTTTATCTAAATCATAATCTGGTCGTTGCGGTTGCCAAAGAAGTTTACTGTTCATTTCATCTTCTGCAGTTCTGGGTAAAATATGAATACAAAGTCTACCATCTTGATTATCATCACTCTCCCCAGATTTTAAAATAATGTTGGTTCCATGAGCACCAAGACCTTCAAAAACTAAAGTAGCAGCAAGAGAAGCGGTAGAAAATAAATGGAAAGCTTCTTCTCCAGATAAATTTTCAACATACTTTTCTTCAACTTTACTATAAATTTCAATATGCCCAGCAACAGCACCTTTCTCAGGAAGAACGCAAAGAACTTGTTCATCTTCATAAATTAACGTATTATTTTCAGCAACTGGTTTAAGAAATTCTGGAACTGTGCCAATACCAGTATGCCAACTCATTGGATTACGTTTGAAATGGTTAGCCATCATAATTGGAAAATTATGCTGTAAAGTTTTTAATTTCTCTTCATCTAAACTTGTTTTCATCTCAAATAAATAATTAAAAAAACTGTCACCATTTTCTCGCGGAAAAATGTGAGCTAAAAAGTGGGGAAACTGTTGACCAGCAGCGCCACCAGCAGCAATAAACATATTAACACCAGTACGAACCATCCCTTTTTTAACCGCTCCCAATAACTGAGGTATAATTGCAAAAAAATGTTTAAAATCTTCAGGAGGAATGTATGGAGTTATGGGATAATGTTCTTTCAAAGTAAAAACAGTATGCCCTTTAATAGCTGGAAAAATGTCTAAAATTGCTAATGTTATATTATCTTCAAAAATCACTTTACTTTCTTGTTCTTTAGAAGCAATTTTACAGTAAATACATTGTTTCTTTTGTTCAGCTAATTGCGCTTTTATTTCTGGAGTTAATTGCATTTTAAATCTCGTAATAGTCCATTCTTCTTTAATCTTTCCTCTAAATCTTTAATTCTACTCCGATATTGGGGAGTATTAGATTTATCAAATTCTAAACAAAAATTATTGACTTTTTGGTAAGGTTCAGAACTGCTAATATCCCCAAACTCTTGATTTAAAACAGGATAAGTGATCAAATCATTAATTGCTTTACCTAAATCAGGTAATATATTTCTGATTGTAAATAAGGGAATGAAATCTTCATCTTCTGGATCAAGTTTCTCGAAAGGGATTGAAGCATAAGAAATACTAATATGACCATAAGCATTAAACATTGTAAAAACTAATTCTCTTTCATGTTCATAAAAAGAAGTTCTTGGTTCAGGAGACTTTTTAATTCGTGCAAAAAGATTGGCACTACTAGATAAACCCAATATAGCATTACCTAAACCTGAATATCTTGGAAAAGTACCACTATGCATACTAAAATCACATTGTTTCATCAATTTCAGTTTTTCTAGTGAGTCTTCCATTTTCTCTTTAAAACACCAAATCACCATAATTAAATTAATAATAAAATAGAAAAGAAATTATCCACAAAAAAGATGAAAACTTTTTTGGGATGCTAAAAATTCTAATTCTTGAATTTTTATCATTTCTTCTTA
The DNA here is from genome assembly GCA_964594395.1 of uncultured Methanosarcinales archaeon. Classification (GTDB taxonomy): domain Archaea; phylum Nanobdellota; class Nanobdellia; order Woesearchaeales; family GW2011-AR9; genus CAZQLW01. Next base: position 11,244 of record CAZQLW010000004.1, read on the forward strand.
CTTTTCTCAACAAGTTTAGCCAACTTCAGTTTCTTAATCAGCTCTTTATACCTGTTCCGAATAGTTACTTCAGTAACTCCAGCAACATCAGCAACTTCTCGTTGAGTACGTTTCTCACCATGAATCAACGAAGCCACATACAAAGCAGCGGCAGCAATCCCTGTTGGGCCTCTACCAGAAGTTAGTTCAATATCTCGAGCCATTTCTAATATTTCTACAGATTTACTTTGTGTTTCTGCACTTAATTTTAAAGCAGAAGCAAATCGAGCGATATAATCTGCAGGATTACTTGGCTTGATACTAATTTCAAGTTCCCTAGTTACAAAACGGTAAGTCCGACCAATTTCTTTCTTTTCAATACCTGAAGCTTCACTCATTTCGTCAAGCGTACGAGGAACTTCGTGTCTTCGACAAGCAGCATATAAAGCACCAGCAACTACAGATTCCATGCTTCGTCCTCTAACAAGACCTTTCTGGACAGCCAATCTATATATACGTGCAGCTTCTTCTTCAACAGATTTTGGTAATTTTAAGAATGAACTGACTCTTTTCAGTTCAGCTAAAGCAACTTTTAAGTTTCTTTCAATAGCCGTACTAATTCGAATGTTCCATTTTCTTAAACGAAAAAACTTGTCCCGTTCCCGATCAGAACTTAATTTATAAAAATCAGAAGTTGTACCTACTTCAGTTCCAAGTCCCTCATCAAACTGAGTTTGTGAACTTGGAGCACCAGTTCTTCTTTTACTAACACTATCATCTTCAAACTCTCGCCATTCCTGAGAAAAATCGACCATTCGATCTTCAATAACTAATCCACAATCACGGCAGATAGTTTCACCTTTATCATTATCGTGATAAATGTTTCTACTTGCACATTCTGGACATTCCTTAAGTTGTTTTCGAATCATTTTTTTTCACCTTTATTAGAACTATCACCTTTAAGTTAAACGTTAAGTTTAAATATAATTTATATTCATCACTTATAAACCTTTCGGTATTTTTGTGATGAATAGAAAGCTTTATATATTAAAATATATTACTTTTAGTTTATGCAAAAAAGAGGACAGCTTGGATTAATTGAATTTCAATATTTTTCAGTAGGTTTTCTAATCGGTTTGTTTGGTGGTTTTGTTCTAGTTCTTTTAGGAACAAAAAAAATCATCCCGTTTAAAATCCCGTTAGTTTGTGGTTCAACATTATTTATGAAGAAAAAAGGACAATTAGGTCCGATTGAAGCTAAATTCTTTTTAATGGGATTCTTTTTAGGAGCAGTAGTAAGTTTAGTATTAGTTTTTTTAGGCACTAAGGGTATTTTACCGTTTAAAATTCCATTTGTTTGTCCAATAGCAAAATCTTAAAGAAAACACCATAATTCTTATTTATTGTTTATAATATATCTGCAAGAATAGAAAACGTTATAACTGGTTCTGGTTTTATTTCCTCTTAAGTACGATTAAATTATCAAAAAATGAGGTAAATTAGAATGAATGTAGAAAGAATTCAAAAAATTAACAATCTAGCAATTGATTTAGTAAAACAAGGTTTAGCTAATGATCGAGAAGAAGCTATCGCTCAAGCTGAAAAAATTTTTAAAGAAAGAGATTCTGGGTACAACTCATTAAAAGAAACCACTCAAGAGATTCATCAAGAAACAAAAAAAGAAGAAGTTAAAGAAAATGCCTCAGAAAGCCTATCTCAAGACAAAATTAAAGACATTTTAGAACAAAATACTAAATATTTAATCAATAGGTTAAAAGAATTTGAGAGTAAAATAGCAACAATGGAAAATGAGATTTCAATCATAAAAACTAAAGCAATTTCTCAACCTGCTGTTTCTCAAACAATAGTACAACAACCTACAGTAAAAGAAGCTGTCGAAAATGTTGAATCTAAAAATCAACAACAACCAAAAAAAGCAGAACAACCAAAAGAAAGTCATCCTCGTTCCGGAAATTATGACGAAGATGATGTTTCTATTGAAAAATTCTTTTATACTGGAAATAAATAATTTTTTTCATTTTCCTTCTTAAATTTAGCGAAGTGTATACTGCAGTATATAAATCTTTAAAAAAGTTTAACTACTCTAGAATAGAAACCAGGGGGTTGGTAAAATGAGAACAAAAATATTGTTAGTATTATTTACTCTTTTCTTGCTAGTTAGTTTTGCTCAAGCAGAAATTTTAATTGAAGAAACTGATCTTAACATTCCGGTAAATTATGGTGATTTAACAGATAATGAAGAGTTAGATCCATTTACAGGACATCAAATTACAATCACAAATAACGGTGAACTTACCGAAGTTCTAACTTTAGAAATTACTAATTTAGACAGCAAACACAAAGATTTTTTATTGAACGAGAATAGTTTAACACTAAAAGCAAACGAGAGTAAATCTGTTTCACTTAGTGGTAAAACCCCTGTTGGTGCTGATCAAGGTAAACACGCAGGCGTAGCTAAACTGAAAATTACTTCCGCAACTACCGATAAAAGTTTTGATTTGAATACTGAAGTAGAAAGCATGATTGAAATTAACAAAATGTATGTTCATTTAGATGGAAATAAAGAAGCAAGTGTTGATGGAGATGGTGAAAAAGTTGAAGCTATACCTGGAAACGAAGTAGAATTAAGATTTAGGTTAGAAAATAAATTTCATGAAGATTATGATAATGGAGATATTGAAGGAACAATAACTGTTATTATGGATGATTCCGACTTTGGTGATGATATTGATGAGGAAGAAGATTTCCAACTTGATGCTGATGAAAGAATTACTGATGATGATGACGAGGTAGTAATCAGTTTCAATATCCCTGAAGATGCAGACGATGGTAATTATGATTTTAAAATTACCCTTGAAGCAGAAGATGAAAATGAAGCAAAATATGAAACTGAATGGGAATTTACGATTAAAGTTGAAAGGGAAAATGATGATTTACGATTTGAAAATCTTATGATTTTACCTGAACAAATTGACTGTAATCGTAACATTAAAGTTTCAACAGAAGTTATGAATTATGGTTCAGATAAACAAAAATATGCTTTACTAACAATAACTAATGCTGAGTTAGGAATTGATGAAAATCATAACTTTAACATTAAAAGTGGTAGTTCTTCAGACAATACAGAGATTTATCAATTTAACAAATTAATTGATGAAAATGTAAAAGCAGGAACTTACATGTTAGAAGGATTCTTGTACTACGATTACAACGAATTTAGTCACTCAATTAAAACAGATTTAATTGTTAAAGATTGTGTGATTGAAGAAGAGGAAGAAGAAGTTGATGAAAGTAAAACAACCGTGATTACTAGCACACTAGATCTTGAAAATAAAAATGTTGCTACTGGTAACCAAGCAGACACTAATAATCCGGCAAATACTAACCAACTATCTTCAGGAACAATTGTTGATACGGTTGAAGATTCTTACAACCAAGAAGATGTGATTATTGCTGCTTTAATTGTGATTATAATTTTAATGTTAGCAATGATTATCATTTTTGCGATTGTATTACTAAAATAAGGGGTAGATGTTTTAACACAAATAAAGATTGAAAAAAAGATTAATGAGGTAAAATAAAATGAAATTAACGAAATCACTTATGGCTATTTTAATGATTATAGCTATCTTGATCACCGCTAGTTCTGCTTTCGGTGAAGTATATATTAACGAATTTGTACCTAACTCCGATTTTGAAGGTGGAGATGATAAATTAGGTGAATGGATTGAACTTTATAGTGATACTGGTGAAGGTAGCGTACTAGATTGGACAATTACTGATGGCACAGGAACGTTTACTTTGCCAGACAAAGCAATTCCCGCAGATGGACATTTAGTTCTAGTTTATGAATGGCAAAGTGAAGACCCAATGCCAGACAATTATGTTGTTTATGGTGAAGATGCTGAAGATTTAGTTTTAGCTGATGAAGCTCCTGACAGTTTAGTATTATCTAACGCTGCTGCAGGATTAGAAGATTCTATTTATTATAATGGCGTTGGAGAAATTTCTGCTTCTGGGGAAGGAGAATCTCTAGCTAGAATTCACGATGGAGCAATCGCTGGTGGAACAGTATTATTTAATGATGGATGGATTATCTCAGATCAACCGACACAAGGAGAATTAAATAACCGAATGCCTACTTTATTACAAGAGCTTCCAGAAATTAGTTTCCAAGAAGGCGTTGATGAAGAAACTACTGTTAGTTTAGTTTTATCTGAATACTTTTCTACAGACGCAGATGCTGAAGACGGAGAAAATGATGTTGTAACTTACACACCTAATTGTGCTGTCGATGCTGTTTCTTTAACTTGTACAATTATAGATGGAGTTTTAGAAATCACTCTTAATGAAAATTGGGATAATTATAACCCAGAACTAACTTTAACTGTAAGTGATACTTATGGTGAAGAAGATTTTCCAATAACAGTTACAGTTGAAAGCGCAATTGAAATCGAAGAAGATTCAGTTTCAGTAGTTATTGGAGATAATACTGAAGATGAAAACATTTCTGAAGTGATTGAAGTTTCTTCCGGAGAATATGTTAGTGTGAATTTTGACTATACTAATAATATAGACGGAGTGATTGGTTATGTTAAAGTTAACGCAGTAGCAGACCAACTTCAAGATCCAAATGTTGATGTTGAAGGTGAAGATTTTGTTGATTATCATAACGATGATTGGGCTTTACTTCCAGGATTAATGACTGCTTCTGAAAGTTTTGATTTTTATGTGCCTTATAAAGTTGAAGATACTTTTACTTTAACCATTGAAGTTCTTGACGAAGATGAACAAGGTAACGAATTCTTTGACGAAATTGTTCTTGAATTTGATGTTACAAAAAAAGGTCAAGATGCAATCATTGATTCAGTAAGTTTAACTGATGAAAATTTAAGTTGTACAAGAATCACCACACTAGAAGTAGAGTTAAGTAACATTGGAGAATATGGCCTTATTCCTGAACTATTAATCTATAACCAAAAAGCAACAAATGTAGTTGTTGGCGGTGAAAAGATTGATTTTACTTTTGAAACTCAACCAACATTGGATCTTAACTATGTCCACACAGAAAAAGTTCCAGCTGACACAGCCGATAATGATGGTGACGGAAATCCTGACAATACTGTAACTTTAGAAATCCCCGTAGATGCAAGTGAACTTAGTGGTGAACAAACATTACATGTTTATTCTGTGAGCCCTTTCTTTTGGAATGAAGAAGAGTCATTTTACATTGCAGACTATGATAGTGTAGAAATGTTAATTGAAGATAGTTGTATTAACGAAACTATGTTTGACGAAATGTTTACAGTTTTCAGAGATGAATATGATTCAATTGGTGGAAATATTGGTTTCACTGATTTTTTAATTGAAGATAAGCCAGAACTTTACAACTTCGCTTTAGAATTAACTTACAATAACGAAGATGATGAAGAATTTATCGCTTGTGAAACAAATTTAGACCCTGACTATTTCAACTGTGAAATTCTGAAAAATGATCACGGTGAAGTGGGTTTAGAAATAAATGTAAAAGAACCTAGTTTATGTTATACTAACGCAGATGATGAATTAGTTTGTTCGGAAGTTAAAGAGAACCATTCTGTAACTGTTTTACCAACTTTAGAAGTTGAAGAAGTAACTATCAAGAATAATCTTGGCGACGAAGTTACTGAAGAGGGTAAAGGTTTAGAAATCAGTCCAATGGGAACTTTAACTGCAGAATTTAAAATTAATAATTACTTAGCAGAAAAGTTTCACGGACTTAACGCAGAGTTTTATTACACTGGAGAAGAACCATTCAATTTTGCTGAAAGTAAAGTTTCTGTCGACCAGTTAGAAGGACAAGATGAAACTACAATCCTTACTTTAAACGCAGAAATACCTTACAATGTTGCTGAAGGTACTTACGACTTACATTTGAAAGTTAGTGGTAAGTATACTGCAGACAATAAAGTTAAAGAGGATGTTTTCGCATTTAATCTTGATGTAAAACCTGGTTCAGATGGAATAGAAATTTCTGAGCTTGCTTGGGTTGATTTAGAAACAAACGAAACGTACTGTAACCAGCAACCAACTTTAAAAGTTAACATGAAAAATGGCGGAGCATTTGAAGAAGAAGATGTTAATCTGGTAATTAAAGATGAAGATGGTACAGTATTGTATGATTGGTATACTGCGCATGAAAAAGCTTACTTTACAATTACTGCAGGACAAATGGTTCACCCTACACCCGAAATTAAAATTGATACAAAAGAGTTAAGTGTTGGAGCACATACATTAACTGTTGAAGTAACTTATAATACAGGTACAGATTCAGCAACTCCAAAAACAATTGATTTTACTAAGAAAGATTGTATTGGTGTGGCTCAAGATGCACTTACTATTACAGAAGACGATTCACAAGGATTAAGTATTGATCTTAACGAATATTTGGTTAAAGAAGATGGAGATGTAGTTAAATATGAATTTACTAACATCCCTGGTTCTAACCCGGATGTGATCACTTGTAAAGGAACAGTTACTGGTAAAATGTCTTGTGGGAAACCAAAAGATGTTAATCAAGAACTTAACCAAGGTCAATCAAATGTTACCAATATGAATGTAACTGTTTATGGTGTTGATAATACCGCAAATGAAATAGTATTACCAATAACTGTAACCGGAGTAAACGATCCGGCTGAAATCATTAAAAGTAAGTTTGAATTTGTTGAAAACAGTTACTATGAAATTGCTCTTGCCGATGTTGTTAGTGACATTGATAACGAATTAACAACTTTAACTTTTACTGAAGATTCCGAGAACATTAAAAGTATAGGGACAACTGTTGATGGAATGTTAAAAATTGTACCGGAGAATAAAGATTGGAACACTAAAGAACTTCCTGATCAGATTGAAGTTTTCAATTTAACTGTTAATGACGGAGTTAACGAAACTGTTAAAGAAGTACAATTAATAGTTAGAAATGATAAAAAAGATTCTGCTAAAATTTCTGAAAAGTTTCCAGCAGAAGATACAGCTAACAGTTTAGATAACGAAAACTTTGTGATGAACGTTACTGTTGATAACCCTGATGGAATGGACGTAGAAGTTGAATGGACCGTTGAAGAAGTTAAAAAAGTTGGCTTTGGTAAAGATTTCGCACAATACACATTTAACCAAGCAGAAGCTAAAGAATACGCAGTTAAAGCAAGTTTAGTTAACAAAGAAGACGATAGTGAACTGGATTCAGAAACTTGGAACATTAAAGTAAATGATCAGCCACTAACAGAAGGGTTTACTACAAACTTAGGTACAGACTTAACTGAGGGTGAATTAGCTTCATTCAAGGGACTTACTATTGAAAACAGTTACGGTAAAATTGCTTTTGATGATAAATTTGAAATAGACCTAAGAAGCATAGGTGACTTTAACGAAATTGTTAGCATTACCGCAAACAGTATTGGTATTGATACCGAAAAAGCAACAGGATTTGATGTACCTGCTGAAATAACTATTAAAGGTTTAGCCCAAGGTAAAACAATAGTTTACAAGTATCCTGGGTTTGGTGAAGAATTAGGTACTAAAAACTTGTGCACAGACTGTACTTTAGTTTCCCATTTGAACAATAATTATATCTTTGAAGTTAAAGGTTTTTCAACTTACGTTGTTGTAAATGAAAAAGCTGCAGCATTAGAAGTTTCAGAGATCTTATTCAATGATGTGGAAAGAGCAGAGACAGTAGAAACAACATTCACTGTAAAAAATCTGGGTACTATTGATTCAATTACTGGATTAGAGTTTGATACAAGTAATGTGGATTCAGATTACAGTTTAACTGTTTTAGAAGCACCAACAACTATCCAGCCTTTAGAAGAAACAACAGTGAAATTACAATTAACTGTTCCTGAAAATGAAGATGCGGGCGAACATAGTGTTGGAAACCTAAAAATTACTAGTAACGAAGATAATGAAACCGTTAGCATTAAAATCAATCCAAGAAATTATCTTGAAATTAAAGAGATTGAAATTAATGGTAAAAGTTCAGGAGACTTTGTAATTGACGAAATTAACGAAATTACTGTAAATGTAGAAAATAATTACAACCAGGACATGGAAGAAGTTGTTGTTGAAGTAACTATTCTTGATGTTGATGATGAAGATCTTGAAGAAGAATCTGATGAGGAAGACATTAATGATGGTGACGATCAGGACTTTGAAGTAGAATTTGACCTTGCTGGTGAAACACTTGATCAAGAAAAATATACGATTGAAGTTAAAGTTACTGGTGAAGCCGAAGATGGTAGTGAACATGAAATTGTTGAAACTAAAGAAGTTGATTTAGACTTAGAAAAGTATAATGTGGTTATCAAGAAAGCTACTTTATCAAGTACAACTTTACAATGTTTAGACCAAACTAGTTTGAAAGTTACTGTTGAAAATCTAGGTAAGAAAAAAGCTAAAGATGTAGAAATTCAAGTAACAAGTAGTAATGGTTTAAGTTTAAGTGAACCTGATATTACTTTAGACGATCTCTTTGACGACGACAACGACAAAACAGAAACATTCATTTTAGACTTTAATGAAGCTGTAGCAGGAACATATCCAATAACTGTTGAAGCTTTTAGAGACGGAGATTTAGAAGACTCTACTGACTTAAGTCTAGAAATCAAAGAGTGTTTAACTACCAAAACTGCAACACAGACACAAACTCAGCAAGCTAACCAAGATTTAGTAGCGCAGTTACAAGCGCAACTACAAGCACAGTTAGCAGCACAACAGCAAGAAGATGATAACAGCGCAGTAACTAGTTCATTTACAGATACTGGCATGTATACAACTTTACTTGGAATTTTGGTAGTGTTACTGTTCTTTGCAGTAGTTTTAGCTGTCGCAGTGATGGTTAAGAAAAGTAATAAGAAATAAATTATTTTTTATTATTTAATTTTTTTATTTTCTTTTATTTTAGTTTAATTGAATTGATTTTGTAAACAATGGCAGAAAAAACACGAATGTTATTATTTGATCTGGACGGAACATTAATCCAGTATCCTGGTAGTAAATTCCAATCCACCTGGGATGCTGTAGGTGTAGCGGCAGGAGTGGAAAAAGAATATGAAGAAAACTTAGTAAAATTCTATCAACATTCACATCTTTGGAGCCAATGGGCAAAAGCAGATGCAGAATTGCTTAAAGGTAAAAATTTTAATGATGTTAAAAGAAAGGTTTTGGATTTAATTGTTTATTCTCCTGGAGTGGAAGAACTTTTTGATACACTTTCTGGTAAATATAAGAAAGGTATTTTGTCTAATGGATTAGGATTTGTTGCTGATGAATTATGTGAAAAATTTAGTTTAAATTTCTATATGGCCGATGAACTGTTGGTAAAAGATGGACAATTCACCGGTGAAGTAACAGCAGGTATGCCTAAAAGAGATAAAACAAAAGGCCTAGAATTAATTTGTAATAAGTATCAAGTCGAACCACAACAAATTTGCTACGTTGGTGATCATGATAATGATCTTGTCGTTTTTGAAGAAGTAGGAATTTCAGTTGCTTTCAATCCTAAAACTAATTTAGTAAAAGAAAAAGCAAATCATGTTATTTATAATTTCAAAGAATTATTAAATATTATTAATTAAACTTTTAACTGAAAGGTTTAAATACTAATTCTTAAAACACCATTTTATGCGTAATATAAAAAAAATATTAATTGAACAAAAAACTGGTAAAAAACATTTTGTTAAAGACTTAGATGATAATTTCCATACATCTTTAGGAGTGGTTTCTAAAAAAGATTTAAAATCAAAAAAAAACACTGTTAAATCTGATAAAGGAAAAACATTCTTTCTAATTGAACCAACATTTCCTGATTTATGGGAATCTTTATTACGGGGGCCACAAATGATTCTGCATAAAGATATTGGAATGATTATTGCCAAAACTGGAGTTAACAAAAATTCGAAAGTAGTTGATGCTGGAGCAGGAAGTGGAAGTTTATGTTTATCTTTAGCAAATGTTTGTAAAGAGATTACTACTTACGAAATTAACCCTGAACATTATGATATTGTTGCTAAAAATATCAAATTGTTTGGATTAAAAAATATTGAACTTAAACAAGCAAGTGTTTACAAAGGAATCAAAGAGAAAGATTTAGATTTAATAACTTTAGACCTTCCAGAACCATGGCAAGTAGTTGAACACGCAGAAAAATCGTTGAAGTCCGGTGGTTTTTTAGTAGTTTATCTTCCTAATCTTAACCAAGTAAAAATGTTTATTGATTCTTGTCGAAGAAGTAAAATAGAAGTTTTAGAAACATTAGAATTAATTGAAAGGAAATGGAAAATTGAAGATAAAATTATGCGGCCAGAATTTCAAATGTTGGGCCATACTGGATTTTTAACGTTTTGCAGAAAATTTTGATTACTTAAATTTAGTGGGTGGTAATATTGATAAAAATTAAAAAATTAAGTGAAAATGCAACCTTACCAAGATATGCCAAACCTGGAGATGCAGGGATGGACTTTTATTCTAATGAAGAAACCACCATTTTGCCAAATGAAAGAAAATTAATTAGTACCGGAATTGTGATGGCCATTCCTCCCGGCTATGTAGGTTTAATATGGGACAAATCTGGAATTGCCACTAAATATGGAATTAAAACTATGGCAGGAGTAATTGATTCTGGTTACCGAGGAGAAATTAAAATTCTTATCCATAATCTTTCTAACCAAATTCATAAAATAGAAAAAAATACAAAAATCGCACAAATGTTAATTCAACCAATCGAATGCAGAAAAGTTATTGAAGTTGAAGAATTGGATCAAACAGAACGTGGAGAGGGTGGATTTGGAAGTACTGGAATAAAATGAGGATTTTTATTTTATCAAATAACCATTATTCTTTTTAGCAAACTCTTTTGCTAAACCTAACTTGAATTCGTTCTCAGCAAAAATGGTGTAAATAACTTCATTCTTTTTTATGGAGTGATGTATCTTTTTGTTGAGATATAATCCCGAACCTTTATCTTGTGGTGCGCCGGCCATTCGAGCAATTTTAGCAATAATTTCATTATCAATTTCTTTAACTCGGCCAACTTTTGTACTTTTGACAATATGTTGATAAGCACCAACTTTACATTTCTTTTGTTTACCCTGCATTTTGATAATTTCGTTCATCTTCTTTAGGGCTTTACCACTTTCCAGAATTTCATGAGCAGCTTTCAAACCTTTACCTTTACGATATGTACCAGTCATCTCTAATAAATTTCCAGCAAGCATTAAAGATTTATGTTTCAAATCTTGCGGTGCTAAAATATCATCTTTCAAAACTTGCATTACGTCCATCGCTTCTAAAAATGGACCAATACCATTACCAATAGGTTGAGTCCCATCAGTGATCATAACTTTAACGTGCATCCCTAATTTTCTACCAATCATTTCAAACATTTTTCTGAGATGTTTTGCTTGTTTCCAATTTTTTGCTTTAACTTGTTTACCCATAGGGATGTCAATTAAAACGTGATTAGCAGAAACAGAAAATTTCTTAGCCATTACTGATGCCAAAAGTTGACCTTCAGCATCAATAGATAATGGATGTTCAACTTCAATAATTTTATCGTCAGCAGGAGCAAGGTTCATACTACCACCATGAACAATACAAGCTTTAGTTTTTTTAACAATATTTTTAATTTTCTTTTCTTTAAGTTCAACCTTAGCAAGACAT
>CAZQLW010000004.1:22950-42686 GCA_964594395.1 uncultured Methanosarcinales archaeon
GCAGTTCCTGCTGGGCTTGTAATTGCTCTACTGGAAGTTTTAGGGATTGTAAAACCGGCAGCAGCAATAATTGGAATAACAACCATTGTCGTTCTGTTACCGGGCACACCACCAATACAATGTTTATCTAATGTAATTCCAGGAAACTTTAATTTATAACCCGTTTTTACCATCGCTCGAGTCATGTCAACAACTTCTTCATTGTTCCAACCCTCAATAAATCCAGCAGCAACAAAATAAGTTTTTTCAATATCTGTTAAACGATCATGAGTAATATCGTCAATCACATGTAAAAGTTCAGTATAAGATAATCTTTTTCCGTAAAGTTTGCTTTTAATATGTTTTACAGATTCAGGTTTACCAGTAAATTTAATACGTACATTTTGATTATTTTTAAGATCTAATCGATCTAAAACTTCTTCGAATAGTCCAATCTTGCCTTCGGGAACAGCTTTACTACTTTCAGAAATATCTAAAATACAAACTTGTTCCCGACCATCAGCTTTTACAAGAATTCTATCCCCTGAATGTAAATCTAACAAATGGGCATCTTTTGTATTAAGAATAGCCACTAAAGTACCGCCAGTAGCAATATCCATATCTTTAACTTTAAATTTAAGACTGGGTTTACTGGTTGGTTTTTTCTTAGATTTCATATATACCTCTTTTTCTTTAAGAAAGAAAGTTAGTTTTGTTTATATAATTTATTGTTTAAACAAATAAATCAAGAAAAAAAGAAGAATAAATAAAACAAAATAAACGAAAATAAATAAAAAGAATAAAAAGTAAAAAAATCTAAGCTCCAAGTGAACCTTGACTTAAACCTTTTCTTTCAACAATTTGTTTACGAACTTTGTCCTGTAATTCCCTAGGTAACAATTCGAAACTCTGGTCAACAAGTGAAGAGTTTCCACGACCACCGGTTGCACTTCTTAAATCATTACTCCAACCAAACAATTCTGCTACTGGTAATTTTGCTTGAATCACGGTCATGTCACCTTCTTGTTGCATGTCTAACAATTGTCCCCTTTTCGAAGAAACAATCTTAGAAACTTCTCCCACATAATCGTTAGGCGCTTCAATTCTCGTAACTTGCAATGGTTCATATAACAAAGGTCCGCCTTGCATCATCGCTGCCCGAATACCTTCTCTAACTGCAGGGTACATCTGTGCAGGCCCTCTATGAATTGCATCTTCGTGCAAAGTACAATCCATTAAACTAACTTTAACATTTATACAAGGTTCTTTTGCTAAAGGTCCAGCTTTCATAACATCTTCAAAGGTGTCTAAAAGCATTTCCATGATTTCGTTAATATGGACAATACCACGAGTTTTATCAATAAAAAGATTACCATTAAACTCACCTTTAACATTACCGGCCAACTTAGTATCCCAACCACATTCGTCTCTTAAGAAACTGATCACTTCATTATCTTTCTTTTTGAATCGACCAGTAGGCATTTTTCCTTCTTTAATACCTTCACTAACATCTTCTTCCAAAGGTTCAACTATAAAGTAAAGTTTGTTATGTTTGTTCGGAGATTTACCTTCTACTTCAGGGCTGGTTTTAGTAATTGCTTCTCTATAAACAACAATAGGAGGAGATGTTTTTACTTCAACACCTTTCTCTTTAATTATTCGATTTTCAATAACTTCAAGATGTAATTCCCCCATACCATGCATTAAGTGCTCACCTGTTTCTTCATTAATTTCAATTTTAATAGTAGGATCTTCTTTCTGAACTTGTCTAAGTACTTCAATCAATTTTGGAAGATCTGCTGGTTTCTTAGCCTCAATTGCTTTAGTAACAACAGGATCAAAAATATGTTTAATCTCTTCAAAAGCATCTGTTGCTCCCCCAGTTGTAACAGTTTCTCCAGGAATACCTGCCCTTAAACCACCAACGCCAATAATATTTCCTGCAGGGACGTTGTCAACAATTTCTTTCTTTGCACCATTATAGATGTAAACTTGCTGGATTCTTCCAGGAGATTTAGCCATGTTTAACCAAACTTCGTCACCTTTTCTCATAGTTCCACCAAATAATCTACCGGCTGCAATTTCTCCTGCTTGTGGATCAACAACAACTTTAGTAATGACAAAAAATAATCTACCGCTAGGATTACATTTAATTAAGTCTTGACCATCTTTACTTTCTAAGTCCCCTTGCCATAATCTCGGAATCCGATATTCTTGTGCTTCAACTGGATTAGGACTATGGTCAACTACCATATCTAATACAACAGAATGAATCGGCGCTTTTTTTGCTAACTCTTTAGTTCTTTCTTTAATTTCTTCATCAGTACCACTATAAGCGTCAATAATTTCTTTAAAAGAAACGTTGTTTTTTTGCATGTAAGGTAAACTTATACCCCAATTATGAAATGCAGATCCAAAACCAACAGTACCTTTCTCAATACTTACTTGCCATTTTTCTTTGTATTCTTCTGGAGCCACATTTCTAATGATTTTATTAACTTCAGCAATTTGTTTAACAAACCGTTGCTGCATTTGTTCAGGAGTTAACTTTAACTCTTTAATTAGTCTATCGACTTTATTAATAAAAAGAACAGGTCTAACTCTTTCCTTTAAAGCTTGTCTTAAAACTGTTTCTGTTTGTGGCATTGCTCCTTCTGAAGCACAAATTAAAACAATAGCGCCATCAACTGCTCTCATTGCTCTAGTAACGTCACCACCAAAATCTACGTGACCTGGAGTGTCAATCAAGTTAATTAAAAACTCTTTATCCTCTAAACTATGGACCATTGATACGGAAGCAGAATCAATTGTAATTCCCCTCTCCTGTTCGTCTTCATGAAAATCTAAGTTTCTTGCTTTTCCTGCCAATTCTTCACTCATCATTCCTGCACCAGCAAGTAAATTATCAGAGAAAGTTGTTTTCCCGTGATCAATATGAGCACAAACACCGATATTTCTAATATTAGAAGGCACTTTCATTAATCTAGTAACCTTGTCAACCATTTTTTCTGCCATTTTAATATATTCCTCCTAAAAACTATTCAAAGACGTGCATTTCATGCACTGTCCGATAACTATGTAACTCTTCTTCTTTAAACCATAACTTAATTTCTTTCTTTGCATCGTTAGAATTTGCGGAAGCGTGAATCACATTCTTAATTCCAATTTGTTTCTTGTCAGCATGACCATAACTTACTTGAGCATAATCTCCACGAATAGTTCCAGGTAAAGCTGATTTAGGTTCAGTAGCACCGCACATTTTTCTTACTAATGAAATTGCTTCTACTCCTTCAAAAACTATAGCAACAACTGGGCCCATAACAATCATATCTTCAAGGAAAGGATAAAAAGATTTACTGATATGTTCAGCATAATGTTTTTTCGCAAACTCACGATCTGACCAAAATTGTCTCATTCCAACAATTTTTAAGCCAACTTTTTCAAAGCGACTTAATATTTCTCCACATATTCCTCTTTGTACAGCATCTGGTTTAAGTAAAACTAAAGTTCTTTCAATCATTTTATTCACCTATTCATTCTTATTATTTTTTTGATCTTTTTTTGTAGCTTTCCGATAATCTTCGGTCCAACGTACCCTTAATGGTTTTCTTTTAAGTTGTAAAAGATTTTTTTCACATTTTCTGGAACAAAAATTAATCACCTTACCGCTAGCATAAACAAAGATTTTTCCTGTACTTCTTTCAATTGAATTTCCGCAAAATGTACATTTAGGCATGTTTAACACCCCCTAACTGTGTTGAACGGCCAAAAATTATATTATGATTTTTGAGCATCTTCTATTTCCTCCCGCCCCTTCTTCCGCCACCTAGGCGTTGAGCTTCAATTTCAGTTTCTAAAAGCATTAATGTGTCACCAACCCTAACAGGACCTTTGACATTTCTACGAAGAGATTTATTTTTATCCCTTCCGTCCAAAACTAAGCACATTACTTGAGTGATTTCTCCCCTACTACCTGCACGAACAACTATTTCTTTAACTTCTGCAGGAATTCCTGGAGTAAACCTAAGTTCCCCACTATCTTTAGCAGCAGCACCCTTTTTGGCACTTTTATCATACATTTTTTTTGCCATAATTAGTCACCAGTCTACTCTTTAGGTTGAGATTCTACAACTCCTAAAGATTTTGTCATCTCTTCAATTGCAGATTTAGCATCTCCACTTTTGACTACTGCTACTGCAGCAGAAGAAACAGCCAGACCTGCAGCCGCGCCAAGATCTTCTTTTTTTTGTATTTCTACGCAAGGGATACCTTTCTCTTTAGATAAAAGTGGTAAATGCATCACGACTTCTTTAGGACTTACGTCCGCAGCATAAACAACTAATTTAGCTGTACCTTTTTCTATTGCTTTTGTCGCTTCATTAGCGCCCTTTTTGATTTTTCCACTTGTTCTTGCAATTTCAATAATTTCTAATGCTTTTGCTTCATCCATTTTCGAATTTCCTCCAATATACGTTTGTCGTATAGGTTTTAATCTTGTCTACCAATCTCCTACAACATAACAAAATAAGAAACTAATCTTACCTCGTTGTATAAAACCAACTCATTGGTAATAAAGTATTAAAACAGGGGTCTGTTTATAAAAGTTACTAAAAAATAATGATTATCTATAATTACTAATTTTAAAACGCAACCTTTAAAAAAAGAGAAGTAAAATTAAACTGAAGAGGCAGATGTTCTATTAATACTAACAGATCCAAGATCCTAAAAATATAAACAATGAAATCAACTAAAGATATTAAAGTTCCTGAAAAAATAATTGAACAAGTTATCGGCCAGGACGAAGCAGTAGAAATCATAAAAAAAGCTGCTTTACAACGTAGACATGTCCTTCTTATCGGTGAACCTGGAACAGGAAAAAGTATGTTAGGATTAGCTTTAGCAGAATTATTGCCAAAATCAGAACTTAAAGATATTCTTACGATTCATAACCCGAACGATGAAAATAATCCGTTAGTGAAAGAGATGGAAGCGGGTAAAGGCAGAGATGAAATTAAGAAGCATAATTTTGATACTAAAAAAATGTTAAAAAATAATAATTTTCTCCTTTTCATTGTTGCGATATTTACATTAATTGCTCCCTGGTGGATTAGATATCATTACAAATCGGACTTAATGTTTACTGCCTTCTTTCTGGGAGGAATGTTATTTTTAGCGGCTGTTGCAATTATGATGAGTATGGGCCCAAGAATGTTTAAAACAGCTCAAGCAATATTACCAAAACTTATAGTTGATAATTTTGGAAAAAAGCAAGCACCGTTTTTTGATGCTACTGGTAGTCATGCTGGTGCTTTATTAGGTGATGTGTTACATGACCCTTTACAATCAGGAGGTTTAGGTACACCAGCAAACCTTAGAGTTGTCGGCGGACTAATTCATAAAGCTAACAAAGGAGTAATTTTTATTGATGAGATTGCTACACTTCATCCTCGAACACAGCAAGAACTATTATCTGCTTTACAAGAAAAGAAGTTCCCTATTACTGGCCAATCAGAAAGGTCTTCAGGAGCAATGGTTAGAACAGAAGCAGTACCTTGTGATTTCATCCTTGTTGCAGCTGGTAACTTAGAAACTTTAAAAAATATGCATCCAGCATTAAGGTCAAGAATTCGTGGTTATGGATATGAAATTTATATGAACGAAACTGTGCCAGATACAAAAGAAAACAGAGAAAAATTGGCAAAATTTGTTGCTCAAGAAGTTAAAAAGGAAAACGGAAAAATACCCCATTTCTCTGTTCAAGCGGTTAGTGCAATTATTGAAGGCGCTAAAAGAAGAGCTAATCGTAAAGGACATTTAACTTTACATTTACGAGGATTAGGAGGATTAGTGAGGGCTGCCGGAGATTTAGCAAAACTAGATGGAGAAAAATACGTTTTAGAAAAACACGTAAAAAAAGCTAAAAATTTGGCCCGACCACTTGAACAACAAATCGCTGACAAACATATTGAACGTAAAAAAGAGTATGAAGTTATAGTTACAACTGGTAAAAAAATTGGGAGAGTTAATGGACTGGCAGTAATTGGTTCTGGTTCAGCTTATTCAGGAATCTTATTACCGATTGAATCAGAAGTTACACATGGTGGAAAGAAATCAGAAATAATTGCCACTGGTAAACTTGGAGAAATTGCTAAAGAAGCAGTAAAAAACGTATCAGCAATCGTTATGAAATATTTTGGCGAGGACATTAAAGAAACAAGAGATATTTTTGTTCAGTTCTTACAAACATATGAAGGAGTAGAAGGAGATTCTGCCAGTATTGCTGTAGCTACTTCAATCATTTCCGCTTTGAAAAAAATTCCTGTACGGCAAGATGTAGCCATGACTGGTTCATTGTCTGTTAGAGGGAAAGTATTACCAGTAGGAGGAATATCTTCAAAAGTTGAAGCTGCAATAGATGTAGGGATTAAAACAGTATTATTACCAAAATCAAACTTACAAGACATAGTTATTGAAAAATCTAAATTAAAGAAAATAAAAATCATTCCAGTAACAACCATCGAAGAAGTCTTAAAGTATACCTTGGATTGGAATGGTAAAAAAAAATTAAAAGAAAAAATAATTAATAATTTAAAGAAGAGTTAAGAAAGTTTATAAAGCAAACCACATTTTTAGAATTATATACAATGGCATACACACCACCAGAACAACCAATGATTAGAGTAAGATTACCGCAAGGTAAAGAAGTTCTGGGCATTGTTCAACAAAGGTTAGGCGGAAGCAGAATGCGAGTTCTTTGTTTAGATGGAAAAAACAGAATTTGTAGAATTCCTGGAAGATTAAGAAGAGCTTTGTGGGTTAGAGAGAATAATGTTGTCCTCATTGAACCTTGGGAACTTGGCGGAGACGAAAAAGGTGATGTAGTTTACAAATACAGAAGTAGAGCAGAAGTAGAGTTCTTAAAAAAGAAAGGACTTTTAAAAGACATTGAAGAAGAATTCTAGTCCAATCATCATATTAGATAATATTTAACCAAAGATAGAAATGCTTAAATAAAAAGTTTGTTAACTTTCTTTTATGGCAAAAAGCAGATTTAAATTATACATTTATGGGATTATACTTTTATTACTTTTTTTTGGTTTAATTAGAATATTTATTACTGAGAGTGGAAAGTTTTTCGCTTTAGAATTATTAGGATTATTGTTCTTACTATTACTATCCTTAATTGGATTTATTGGTTATAGTGAAGATTGGGGAGAAAGAGTGTTCTTTTTTGTTTTCCTTTTTTACTTTGTAAATTTAATTTTAATTTGGAAAGTACAAGGGGCATTATATTTAGTTTTATTATTACTAACTTTGATTGGATTTTTGATGAGTATTCCAAAAAAAGCTAGTCATACTGATGACGAAAATTTTGAAACCTCAGAAGTTAACGAACAACCACATAGTGAAGTTTTTGATCCAGTAGTTAAAGAAGAAAAAAGTGAACAGAAAGTTGTAGAAGTAAAGAAAAAACCAGATACAGTGAAAGCAAAACATTCTCCTGGAAAATATGTAGCTAGTTCTTACAGTACTGTTTACCACGAACCAAAATGCGAATGGGCAAAAAGAATTTCTGTAAAAAGAAGGGTTTGGTTCAAAGATAAACGAGAAGCAACAAATAAGAAATATAAGAAGCATAGTTGTGTTAAGTAATTTTTTTATTTATTTTTTATTCTCTTTAATTTCTTCATTGATATAATAAATCACTAACCCAATCACACTAACAGTTAAAGCACTATCAGCAATATTAAAAGCTGGCCAGAAACTGAAGCTGATGAAATCGATTACGTACCCTCTGAGAAATCTGTCGATAAGGTTGCCAATAACACCGCCCAAAAATAGTGCAAACAGTAAGTGAGGTATTTTTTCTTTAGGGATTCTTTTGTAATAAGCAATTAAAGTTACGGCAACAATTAAAGAGATTATTCCCAAAAAAAATGTTTTCCCCTGCAAAATGCCAAAACCTGCCCCCGTATTCTTTATTAAAACTATTTTTAAATATTGGTAACCAAAATAAGGATCAAACTTGAGAACTAAATATTTAGTTAGTTGATCAAAAATAATTACTAAGAAAACAATTAACGAGAAAATGTAAACCAACGATTTTTTTTCTTTTACCATAATTTGTCTTCTTTCTTTTCTGTCCCACCTAAACTAAGCTTTTCCAAGTTTGCTATTCTTCGATCAAGAGAATTAAGAATAGCTTTAATTGTGTCTAACTTACTACTAATTAACTCTAATTCTCTAGAATCAGTTCCAGGCGTAGCTAAAGGCGACGGTGGTGTCTGAGAAGGTAATCCTGAAGGCTGAGAACTCATCCCCGGAACATTTGTAGCACCCGGAGCAGTTGAGCCAACATTAGCAGGATTAACTCCTGTTTGATCAGGAAACGCGGATTGATTATCTAAACCCAAATCTTGCTGCCCTAATCCCAACTCATCAGAGCCCAAACCGGTATCAGTCTTACCCATTTCATGGTCTGCAAGTTTATCAAAATCAAAATCATCATCTTTTTTCCAAAACATTAATTTATTCAATAAGCTCATAAACATTAAGAATTATTTTTTAGGTTTTAAACTTTTTTGTTTTTCATGATAGATTTACCAAAAATTTAATAAAAAGTATCGTAAATTATTGGTCTATGGCAAAGAAAACAAATAATACGGATAAAGCTGAACAGATTGGAATACATAAAGGTTCATTACAAACTTTAAGTAAAGAAAGGGAAGAACTTGCACGTATTTTACAAATTGTGGAACAACTAATGCAAATGCATCTAGTAGAATTAAAAAAATTAGGAGTGGATTTGGTTAAAGAAGCAAAACAAACCACTGGAACAACCAAACAACTTAAAGGTAAAAAACCTATTGAAGATGTATTAGGATAAGAATTAATTCTTAAATTTTTTTATTTTTATAATAAATATTCAAAAAAAGAAAAAGAAAAGAAAAAATTACTTAATTAACAAAGCTACCAAAAAGATAACTACTGCTAATAAAATAATGATTCCAGCAATGATCAAAGCAGTTAAACGCATTTCTTCCCACGCATTGGTTGTAGGTTCGTTAACAACATTATTAGCTGTTGGAAATTCAAATGGTTCAATTGTAACTTGACTACCCTCATCATTATTACTTGACGGAAGATAATAATTATCGTTAAAAGTATACGTTTCTTCTTCATCTTCTTCGCCACTTAAAACTTTACCAATCTTTTCCCTCAAATCTTTAAGATCGTCTTCTAAAGTATCTAACTTGTCAAGCAAATCTTCTTCATCACTCAGATTACTATCTTCAACAACATCAATTAAATCTTCAACTTCATCTTTAAGATCTTTTAAATCATCATCAAGTTCATCAAGTTTATCTTCGTACTTGTCAAGGTCATGATCATCATCTTCGTTGAACGCTTTTTCGTACTTTTTCTTAAAGTAAAAGTAATCATCTTCAAAGTCTTCATACTTCTCGTCAAGTTCTTCATACTGTTCCCATTCTGTTCCTGAACCATCTGGAGTAGTTGCGTTCTCAGGATTATCTGCAGGAGTAGAACCGCCATCACAAACATCTCCCAAGCCGTCACTATCAGAATCTAATTGGTTAGTATTAGCAAACAATTTACAATTATCATTAGCATCAACTATTCCATCACCGTCAGTATCATCAACAGCCGGGTTACCGGTCAAATTATCAGTTGAGTTACCAGTTACATCAAAAACTTCCCCATAAGCAGTTACAACAGTAACTTTACCTTCGGTTTGTTTTGCTACAGCGGCCATGATTTTAACTTTGCCACCAACAACATCATTTTGAACTTCGTTCAAATTAATTTCAAATTCAAAATGTTTAGTTTCCATAGAAGAGAAAGAATAAACAATTTCTCCGCCAGGAATATGACAATCATCACCATTAGGGCGACAAACTACAGCTTGAGCAACAAAGTAACCATAAGCATCATGTTTCCACATATTTGTAACATCATAACTAACAGTAACAGATTCCCCGGACAATATTGGGTCTGGAGTTACTTCTAAATTAGAAATTACTAAAACAAGCGGTTCATCGTTATCAGCCATAGGACCTACTTGAGCATCCTCAATACTTGTTCCCTCAATAATAACTTCAGTACCATAAAGTTGTTTACCGCTAGCTAAAACATTTACAGCTAGACTAGTATCCTCATCATTATAACCAGCAATAACCATTGCCACTTTGTCATTATATTGGAAAAGCTTGATAATTGCTTTTCCAGGTTCAAGACCAATAGTACAATCAGCAGGGTTACTAAACAATTCGGCAGCAACACTGTTTACGCAAGGTCCACCAATAACAATTAAATTTTGAGCGTTAACATCGGCAATTTCACTATCAAGTTTTACTGCATCAATAACTTTTACATCTAAATTAGTAGCAATTTTAGTCATTGCTAAATTATTTATCGGACCGGAATTTTCACCAACTACAAAGTAGCCGTTAAATTCACCATCCTCAATAAACATTTCTGGATAATCGCTTAAAGTTAACTTTTTGTAAACAATGGTGGTAACAATTTCTGAATACTCTTCAACAATATCAACAAAGTCTTCCAACTGATTATCAAATGTTTCTAATTCATTTAAAATATTATTAAATAACAAATCTGCATGAACATTTTCTCCAACGTATTCATCTTGATAATCTTCAACATCGTCAAGTAAATCATTAACATTATCCATCAAATCGTCAATCTGATCCAAAAGTGACTCTGCTAAATCTTCACTAATCTCTTCATCAATTTCAGAAACTACTGTGTTGATTTTGTTAAAATCAGATTTTATTTTTGAGAAATCACTTTTTACATCATTAACAACTTCATTTAAATTACTTGGAGGAAAGTCAAAACCACTAATTCCTTCTTTCAAATCAGAATACCTTTCAGCTTGATTCCCTAACTCATCTAAAAGTTTGTTAAAAACATTAACAGATTCTTGATCTCCTGTATCTTTAAATAAAGCAATATTATTTTGAATTTGATTAGCTGTTGATTCAATTTGAAACTCAATTTTACCTAAACTTTTCTTTAAAAATTGAGCGGTTGCAAATGAAAGGTCTTCACCTTGAGTTTTCAAAGTATTCTCAACAGAATCTAATTTTGAAGTAATACTTGATATTTGGTCCTCAATTGTTAGAACTTCAGACTCAAAATCAGGCGTTTCAATTACATCCAATAAAGCGAACAATTCACTTTCTAATGTTTCAAGATCATTTATAAGATCTTCAGCATTTTCTGATAATTGTTTAAATTCAGAATGTAAAAATGCTAATATTTCAGCATCTTCTTCAGAAATAAAACGAAGATTATTTGTTAAAGTGTCAACTTGTTCAGCTTTGTTATAAGCTGTTTCTTCAACTTGTTCAGCTTTTTCTTTTAACAACTGAGCATTATTGTACATTGTTTGAATTTTTTGTTGTGTCTCATCCCCAGTTAACTGAGTTGTTTGAGTATTTAATTTTCCAGTTTGATATTCAACGTTTGAATAAAAACCCTGGAGATTTTCTAAATTTTTTTCTAAATATGCAATCTGATCATTATCAGCAAAAACAATTGAACTTAAAAAGCTTAAAACTAAGAATAATACCAGAAAGACAGTTAATATTTTTTTCCAAACCATTTTTTACCTCATCGATTTATTTATATTGTTTAAATTATTAAGATTAAAGCACCCACACCCAAGATTCTACTGTATAATGATAACACACTTATAAACCTTTCTATAATTTCTACTGGAGAGTAATTAACAACTGGAAAACATATTTTGAAGAATCTTTTTTATTGATTTAAAGTATTACCTCTCCGCGATGAGTTTTAGGTAAAAAATTAAGAATTTTATTATCTTTATATTTAGCACAACCCAAAATCTGACCCTCATATTTTAAGATAATTAAACGGGATTCTGAACCAAAATCTTTAATGAGATCTACTCCCAAAAAATAAGTTTTTGTTTCTTCTTTAGATAAATCAACTACATTGATTAATTCTTGGCTATTTTTTTTTGCTTCTAAATATAATAATTGTGCGCCCTCTTTACTTAATCTCACTTGGTTAGGTTTAAATTCAGCAAAATATAAACCGATTCTTTCAATAATAAGATTATCTAGATTAATTTTTGACAAATCCTTATTAACAACAAAGATTTTATTTTTATCATTACGAAGAAAAGCATAATTTTTTTCCAGAAAGTAACCAAACTGTTTAATGACAAGATTTCTAATTTCTTTAATTTCTCTACTGTTCAAAATGATTAGTTTATTTTTCGTTTTCATTGTATTTTTGTTGTGATATCACTTACTAATTTTATAATTTTTCTTTTTTTTAGCACTATTTAACCTTTAATTACTTCTAAATCACTTATCAACAACAAGATTTATATAGTTTTTTGTTTCATATCATGATAATAATAATAATTTCGGGGGAATTATAAAATGGTTTTTGGATTAGATATTTTGTCAATACCTGTTCTCTTGGTAATATTCTTTATTCTTTCAGGATTGAAAGTTGTTAAAGAATATGAACGAGGAGTTCGGTTTACGTTAGGAAAGTTTACGGGAATGATGAAGCCTGGCTTGAGAATTGTGATTCCAGTAATTCAAAGTTGGGAACGAGTAGATTTAAGAGTTAAAGCAGTTGATGTACCAGACCAAGACTGCATTACTAAAGATAATGTTTCTGTAAGGGTTAACGCAGTTTTGTATTTCAAAGTTGCAGAAGCAAATAAAGCAATTTTAAGTGTAGAAAATTACTTTTATGCGACATCTCAATTATCACAAACAACAATGAGAGACATTGTTGGAGAAGTTACTTTAGATGAACTGCTTAACAAGAGAGACCAAATCTCAAACAGAATTCAACAATTAGTTGATAAAGCAACTGACCCATGGGGAATTAAAGTAGAATCAGTAGATTTGAAGCACGTAGAACTTCCAGATAACATGAAAAGAACTATGGCTAAAGAAGCTGAATCTGAACGAGAGAAACGAGCAGTAATCATTAAAGCAGAAGGAGAAGTAATGGCAGCAAATAATATGGCTAAAGCAGCTAAAACATTGGCTCTATCTCCAGGCGCTTTACATCTGAGAAGTTTGCAAAGTATTAACGATATCTCTTCAGACCAAAGTAACACAATTGTCTTTGCAGTACCATTAGAGGTATTAAAGGCGTTCGAGGGATTTGCTAAAAAGAAATAGAAATCCAAACAGATTTCTAATCTTTCCTAACGGAAAGAAATAGATTTTTACTTTATTTTTTATTTTTATTTTTTTTATTCGTTAATTTCTAGGCTCACAAATCAATTACAATCTTTTTATTCTTCAAACTGATCCCTTTGATTTTCTTGACTTTCTTCAATTCCTTTTCAATTCCTAACCATTCTTTACCTTCTTTTCTCGCAGAATTAACATAATCAATAATCTTTTGCAAAGGTTGATAATTCTCGTAAACAATTTCACCTTTCTTTTTATTCAGTTCAATCTTACTTTCCTGTTTCTTAATTGAAAGTTCTTGGCTAGTAATAATTCTTTTGGAAGAAATAATTTTTTGTTCATAAGGGGAAACTATTTCAAAAGGATTAAGGGTATCCATTGCTTCATTATAAGTTTTAGTTTTTTTATTTTCTTTTACATCTTTTAGTTCAAACGGAGTAATCTGATCATCATAAATGAATCCAGTTGGTTTTTCTGCGAGTTTTAATAATTCTTTAAGTGATTTAAGAATTGCTTTAATTTCTTTTTCAGTTACATTTTTCTGCAATTTATCTTTATCCACTTCTGCTAATTTACAAACTTCTTCTGCATATAACCCACCTAGACCAATCTCTGTTGCTAATGAAGTAGCAAGATTTTTCTTTTCACTTTTTTTCAAAATAATAGTTAATTCTTTCTCATTCAACTTTTTCCAATTAATTCCTGCCGTAGGAAAAATATATTTTTCTTTTACTCTCACATTACGATCTTTCCATCTCTTTTGTTCAAGAGCAGCAATAATCATATTCTTAGAATCAGTTAAGATTAAATTTCCACGAGAAAAAAGTTCAATGATTAAATAATACTTTTCTTTTTTTTCAATTTCAAAAACAACAACCCTTTCAGAACCCTTCTGTTCAATCTTTCTGATAAAAGCATTGTTAAGATATTTACGTAATTGCATACAAAAAGACGATGGTTTTAACGGTGTTTCTTTTCTTCCAGTTAAACATAAAAATTTACCTGGGACTATTTTTAACAGTTTCTTACCTTCACCTATTGCATGTAACTGAAAAAGTAGTTCCATCTTTTCTTGATGATAAACCTGCGAGATTCTTCCATTTACTAAAAACTGTAGTTCATTAATGATTGCAGTTAGTTCAAACGAAGTTAAGTTTTTTTTAGGCATAACCGTATTTAATTACCCAAATCTTTATAAATTTATTTTTATATTTTATTTATATGGGACTAATTGAAAAAATATTTGAAAAAACCATTATTTCTTCTTGTAATGCACTTCAATTAATTAGCGGTCGTTTTTTAGAAGTTAAAGGAGAATTAGTTTATGATCGAATAAAGAAAGATGTCGAACTATTTTGTCCGCCCAACCATTACACAATAGTTATTAATACTAAAACAGACGAATGGAAAACAGCAAAAAATTTAGTTTATGCTCAACAAAAAATGAGTGAAATGGAAAATCCTCCTTCTTGTTATGTCAAACCTTTAAATGAGATCTGTTTATTCTTTGAGAAATATAACCCTAAATAAAGAAAAAAAGGGCCCGGAGGGACTCGAACCCTCGATCTAAAGCTCTGCAGGCTCTCGCACTGACCTCCTTACTGGATTTAGCCACTTTGCCACGGACCCTTTACAATTGATTAGAATTGATGTTATTTATATAATTTCTGGTATTATTTGTAAGTCTTTACTTCTCAAAAGAGAGAGCCTTTCGGGAAGAGTTATTTTTGGGATATAATAACCTAATTTCTTCCAAAGTAAATATTTACTCCAGTTCTTGTTACTACTGAACCCAATTTCATTTATCCATTTTTGAAGCATTTCTTCTCCACTTAAATAGATTACTGTTGATGAACGATTTTTATGGTTTTGGACAGAAAACCCATTTTCTTTTAGTATCTTAATAATTTGATTAGCTAATTTAATACTAACTGTAGTAATTTCTAAACGGGGATAGGTGGGTTTATTAGTTGTAACTCTTGATTTAGAAAAGTAAAGACACCCATCAGTTTCAAAAATGCCCCTAAGAATATGTTTTGATTTCTCCCAGGTCATTAAGTGGTTAGGAATTTCTACTGTGTACGTTTTATTATTTGTAAAACCATATTCATTCTTCAAAAAGGAAACAAATTTTTTATTATTAACAAGAAGCTTTAATCCCCTGGATCCATCATTATAAGTACGTGTAAATACTTTTGGCTTCAGACTAAATTCTGCTTGAAGAAAACTAGAAATCTTTTCATAATAATCTCTTTCTTCAACTACATTGCCCGTTATTTCAACCCTATATGCTCTTAGATGAGGGTAATCCATTAAACAACCATCTCCAATCAATACACCAATGAATTCGTATAAATTAAATTCCATCTTTAATCACCTCTTTGTTTTACACAATTGAAGAAATAAAGAGTGAATTAAAATGAGTATTAATGATTAATAAGCTTTGCCCGTACTTGTCCAGTGGGTAGTGGCTTTATTTTTAGCAAACTATATAATTTTCTAACCAAAATAATATTAAATATCACCAAACATTTATAAACTTAAAAAAAATCTTTAACGTTGTGGAATTTATCCATTTAAAAGAGGTCGTTAAAGAGTTCAAAAGGACTAAGATTCTTAAGAATGTCAACCTAACAATTCAACAGGGAGAAATTCTGGGAATAATTGGTCAATCAGGTAGTGGTAAAACTACACTTTTAAATTTAATTGCTGGTTTTATTGAACCTACTGAAGGAAACGTAGAATACTTTTCAAAAATTAATCATCAACCAAAAGAGATGCATAAGAACTTACACAAGATTAAAAAACATATTGGATTTACACCACAACATGCTTCTTTCTATCCAAAACTAACTGTAAAAGAAAATCTGCTTCATTTCGGTCGACTTTATGGTTTAAAGAAAAATCTCTTAATTGATAACGCTAATAATTTATTAAAATTTACTAACCTTCATGGACATCAAAACAAATTAGCAGAACACCTTTCTGGTGGAATGCAGAAAAGGTTAGACCTTTCTTGTAGTTTGATTCACAAACCAAAATTATTAATCCTAGACGAGCCAACAGCAGACCTTGACCACATTACGCAAGGAGAAATTTTAGAATTAATCCAAGAAGTTAACAAACAAGGCGTAACAGTAGTAATCGCTTCCCATCACCTTAACAATTTGGAAAGAATTTGTGATAAAATTGCAATTATCCATAAAGGTGAACTAAAAAGTTTTGGTGCCGTAGAAGAAGTCCGTAAACCATACTTAAAAAATAAAATTTGTATTAATATTAAAGTTGGTAAAGATAAAGAAAAAATGGTTCAAATGGCCAGAAAACTTCCAGTAAATAAAATTGTTGACCAAGGTCACCAAATAGTTTTACATCCACTTGAAGATGAAAAAGCGTTATTAGCATTAGTTAAAGCAGTAAAAGAAGAAAATTTATACTTACACGATATTGATTTACGTAAACCTTCACTTAGCGAAGTAATGGGCAATATTATTGAAGAAGAGGAAAGGAAATGAACTCGTTATGGTTATTAACAAAAAAAAATTTAAAGTTATTACTTAGATCCAAATCTTCTGCTTTAATTGTGGTTTTTGCGCCATTACTGATAATTTTAATTTTGGGTCTATCATTTAGTAACTCTTCTCAATATGGGATAAATATTGGCGTTTATGCTTCAGCATTTAATGACGATGTTAATTCTTTTATGGAAACCTTACAAGAAGAAGAGTTCAAAGTAATAAAATATGAGAGTAACATTGAAGAGTGTATAGAAGATATCAAACTAAGTTATGTCCATACTTGTATTTCCCTACCCGAATCATTTCAAATTGATGGAAATACAAAAAAGGAAATTACTTTTCATATTGACCCTAGTAAAATAAACCTTGTTTGGATGGTCCAAGAAACTTTAAGAACTAAACTTAATTTGAAATCTGAAGAAGTATCAAAAACTTTAGCTGGAAACATTTTAACAAAATTGGCAGATACAAATACAAAAATTAGTTCTGATAAAGATAAATTAGGAACAATTAAAGAAAAAACAGCTAATGCTTTAAGCAGTGCAGAAACTGCTAAAACTGGCCTTTCTGGATTAGACTTTACAGTCTCCGAAACAATTTACAATTTATCTGTAACAGAAGCATTCAAAACGCAAATTTTTGCTAATATTAACATGGGTATTACTAAACTTGATACGGCTACTAGTACAATAGATAAAGCTAATTTAAGTAGTTCAGAGAAAGGTGCAATAAAAAAACATTTAAAACTTGCAAAAAACGAATTAGAAAATGCTAGTGCTAGATTAACCGTTGATAGTGAAGGGTCATTTATTGCAGTAAATAATCTTATTAATACTTTACAAACTGATTTAACTGCAACTAAAACTAAATTAACTTCGGTTTCGGAAAAAGTTACTGGAACAACAACAGATTTAGGCAATATCCAATCTTCACTTGGTGAAGGAATTGGTTCTTTAGACACGGTTTTAACTTCTTTAAATGAAATTAAAGCTAACTTGGACGCACAAAAAGTTACTGAAGCAGGAGTAATTTCTAATCCAATAACTACAAAAATTGAAAATGTGATCCCAGCACAAAGTTATTTAAGTTATATGTTTCCTGCTTTAATTGTTTTAGTAATCATGTTTTCTTCACTTTTACTAGGAACAACTTTAGTAATGATGGAAAAAAATAGTCCCTCATTTGTTCGTAATTATTTTGTTCCAGTAAAGAAAGTTACTTTTATTTTATCAACTTATCTTACTAATTTAATTTTAATGCTTGTTCAAATTGTAATCATTTTAGGCATTTCACTAATTTTCTTGAAAGAACTTTATCTTACACTTCCACAAACAGTTTTAATATTATTCCTGGCAGCTTCAGTGTTTACTTTTTTAGGGATGGCTTTGGGTTACCTTTTTGTTTCTGAAGAAACCGCAGTGCTTGCTTCCATCTCGTTAGGAAGCGTATTTTTATTTTTCTCAGGATTAATTTTGCCTTTAGAAAGTGTATCTATCTTATTAAGAGAAATTACTTTCTTTAACCCTTTTGTTCTTGCTGAAAAACTAGTAAGGGAAGTTTCTTTATTCCAAACATCTTTATCATTAATTTGGATGGACTTGTTAATTTTGTTAGGTTATGCAGTAGTAATGTTTTTAGTGATTTTAATCATAGAATCTTTACTACATAAGCAATTAGTAACAAAATTTATGCGTCACCACCATAAAGCTCACCGGCACAAGCAGAAAGTTGATGGTAAAAAACATTAATTAGTTTTGAAAACATTTATATTCTTAGTTAATTATTCTTTTCATTATGAAAATAATCTCAATTACTGGCACACCAGGAACAGGTAAATCTACACTTACTAAGTACTTGGAGAAAAAGTTAGGTTTTAAACGTTTAGATTTACATCATTATTATAAACAAATTTCTACTGGTTATGATCGAAGTAAGCAATGCTATGATATTAATTTGAAAAGTTTTGAAAAGTTGGTTAAAGAAAAATCTAAAGAGAATAATTTAATAGTGGATTCACATATCTCCCATTTGCTTAAGAAAGTTGATTTATGTTTAGTTTTAACTTGTTCCAATCTAAAGAAACTTGAGAAGAGACTAAAAGAAAGAAAATATTCTAAGAAAAAAGTTCGCGAGAATTTGGATGCCGAGATATTTCAAGTATGTTTGAATGAAGCTAAAGAAAAGAAACATAAAGTGATTGTAGTTAATACTGGGAAAATGTTTAGTAAAGAAGAGTTGGTTAAAAAGATTAAGAAATCCTTATAAATCTCCCCTTATTCTAAGGTAAACATGACGGCGATAACCGCAGAACAGAAACTGAAACTTAAAAGACTTGTCAAAGAGTTACATAGCCATAAGGCTCCTCATACCGAGTTTGTAACCGTTTACATTCCTACGGGTTATGATATGACCAAGATTATTCAACATCTTGCTGAAGAACAAGGAACTGCTTCTAATATAAAGTCCGCTAGTACAAGAAAAAATGTTCAGAACGCTTTAGAAAAGATGATTCAACATTTGAGAACTATCGGTAACACCCCTATAAACGGGTTAGCAGTTTTTTCTGGTAACGTGGCAGCGGGTGAAGGTAAACAGGATGTTCGTGTCTGGAGTATTGAACCACCAATTCCGTTAAATACGAGAATTTATCGTTGTGATAAAAATTTTGTAACTGATTTAATAGAAGAAATGATGGTAGAAAAAGAAGTTTATGGCCTTGTTGTTTTAGACAGAAGAGATGCAACCATTGCTTTACTAAAAGGTAAAACTATTGTCCCTTTACAAAAAACGCATTCAGAAGTTCCCGGGAAAACTAAAGCCGGTGGTCAATCAGCTGCCCGTTATAGTAGATTAAGGGAAGGAGCAACTAAAGACCATTACAAAAAAATTGCTGAATACATGAAAGAACAATTTTTACCTTTAGGGAAAGACCTTAAAGGGATAATCCTGGGCGGACCAGGATTATCCCTTTAAGGTCTTTCCCTAAAGGTAAAAATTGTTCTTT
>CAZQLW010000005.1:0-39985 GCA_964594395.1 uncultured Methanosarcinales archaeon
CCATAAACAATTAATTCTTTGTTCATTTAAAAAACTTTATATAAGAGTCTTTCTTTATTCTGATTATTATAATAATTGGATTAGTGTAAAAGAGGTGTATCGTAATGATAAATGTTGCAATTAACGGTTTCGGTCGGATAGGGAGGATGGTTCTTCGAGCAGGTTGGAAAGATAAAAAAATTAATTTTGTTGCTATTAATGATTTAACAGATACTAAAAATTTAGCTTACCTTTTACAATATGATTCTGTTCATGGAGTTTTTGAAGAGAAAGTTTCTTACACTAAAGATTCTTTAATTATTGGTAAGAAAAAAATTAGGGTTTATGCAGAAAAAGAACCAGCAAAATTACCTTGGAAAAAACATAAAGTAAATGTTGTTGTTGAAAGTACGGGTAGATTTAGAACTAAAGAATTGTGTCAGCCACATATCAAAGCAGGAGCAAAAAAAGTTATTTTATCAGCACCTTGCAAAGGCAACAACATTCCAATGTATGTTTATGGTGTTAACCACAAGAAATATAAGAAATCTGAAAAAATAATTTCTAATGCTTCTTGTACAACAAACGGACTTGCCCCTTTAATAAAAGTTATCCATGAAAAGTTTGGAATAAAACGTGGATTGATGACTACAGTACATGCCTACACTAATGGACAGAAATTGTTAGACTTACCCCATCAAGATTTAAGAAGAGGAAGGGCGGCTGCATTAAACATTATTCCAACTTCGACAGGAGCAGCAAAAGCTCTTGGAAAAATCATTCCAGAACTTAACGGAAAACTTAACGGCATGGCAATCAGAGTTCCTGTAGCAGACGGTTCTTTAATTGATTTAACATTAGAACTTAAGAAAAAGATTAAAGGTTGTGGAATTGTGAATGATGCTTTGATAAACGCTTCTAAAAAAGAAATGAAAGGGATTATTGAACATAGTGAATTTCCCTTAGTTAGCAGTGATATAATTGGTAATTCCCATTCTTGCGTTTTTGAATCTGATTGCACTATGGAAATGGAAGGTAACATGATTAAAATAATTGCTTGGTATGATAATGAATGGGGTTACAGTAGTAGAATGGTAGACATGATAAAACTTATTGCATAATAAAATACATTACATAAAAAGAAAACAAATATAAATAATCACTAATTTTGGAATCAATTATAGTAATTTGAGGTATTCAAAATGGTTAAATGGAAAATATTACATTTTAAAGAAGAATGTATCAGTTGTGGTGCTTGTGCAGCAATACTTCCTGAGTTTTGGGAAATGGATGATGATGGTATGGCACAACTTAAAGGGTCAACAAAAGTTGAAGATCACTGGGAAAAAATTGTTGAAACTGAAGAAAATCGGGCTCGAAATCAAGAAGCTGTTGATGTTTGTCCTGTACAAATAATTAAATTAGAACCTGTTGAATAATTATGATTTTTTAATACTATGTTCTTTTTTTAATGCGTGCAAGTAGTTATTATGGTGATGTCTTAATTTTTTTAAAATTCTGTTATGTTGTTCTATTAAATCTTTAATTTTTCCGGTAGCTTTCTGATGTCCTAATTTATGTCGGCTTTTTTTCTCTTCAGTTTTTGCTTTACGGTGTTTGTGGACATACTTTTCGGCTTTCTTACTATGTCGTTTAACTTTTTTATTAATTTTTATCAGTTCTCGAGAATAATAGTACATGTAATAAGCTTCGCTAAGTAAATTCATGAGTAAGAAGGATAATTTTAATGTTTATAAATTCTACTCCAGTTTTATTTTTTTACAATGATCATACAATGATCTTTTTCCATCGGATCAAGAGTTTTATAATCAATCACTGTAAAGATTTTTTCTAACTTTTGCCTGATTTCAACAAAAATACTTTTAGGTTTTCTTTTAACATCAATACTTCTTGCTTTTACTGCAAATAACCCATAACCACCTTTTTTCAAAAAAGTATTACAATTTTTAACAAAAATATCAAATTGATTTTTTTGTGCAAGATCTTGGTAAACAATGTCTGTTTGACAAACTCGTTCTGTATATTCTTCTGGATGATTAGCACTTGCTAATATTGGAACAAGATTTTTTCTTTCTTCTGCTAGGAAAACAAAATCTCGCATAACTCTTGGAGCAGGATCAATGCCGAAAACTAATCCTTCTTCCCCTACAATATCCGAAACAAAACTTGGAGTATAACCATGTGAACTGCCTAAATACAGTACAACATCGTTCTTTCTGAGTCCTATATTAGTACACCCTTTGAAGATCATTGCCGCTAACTTACTTCTTCGAGGATCAAATTCTCGGAATTCTTCTTTACCTTGTCGAGTAACTCTTTCTTCAAAATGTATTCTTCCGGGAAAAATAGATTTAGTAAATATCTTTCTACCACGAGGTTCCTGATAAATTTCAAACAGTTTATGTTCTTGTATTTTCCTACTCATTTCCTTTTCCCTTCCAATTTTCTATCTAGTTCTTCCTGATACTCTTTAGCTTTAAACTCGCCTTTAAAATAATCTAATCTTGCACAAAGAGATAATTTATCTGCTAAAATTCTGGCAGCTTTACCTCTAAGTTTTCTCTCTGCCTTTTGAATGAACGGATGTTGAAAAATGATTCCATACTTTGGACTCCTATCTCCAGTTTTAATATGACGGAAAAGTGCTTTTTCTGCTCCTAATAATTGAATGGTAGAAGCAGGTAGCATCGCAAGATGTTTCAAACTTCTTCCTAACTCAATAAGTTTAGCACCAATAGTTGTTC
This sequence comes from uncultured Methanosarcinales archaeon, assembly GCA_964594395.1. GTDB lineage: Archaea > Nanobdellota > Nanobdellia > Woesearchaeales > GW2011-AR9 > CAZQLW01. The sequence continues at coordinate 2,745 of CAZQLW010000005.1, forward strand.
CTGCTAATCCCAAGATGTTGGGACAATATTTACTCATAACTTTTTCTAAATAATTTTCGTGCTCCTTCCTTAATAATTGTAATCGTTTAATTTCTTTAGCTAACAGTTTAACCTCTTTAAGATGAATTTCTTCTAAATCTGCACCCATGCTTTCTTTTATTTTCATCTCTTTCATTAATTCTTTTTTATTTTTTTCAATAACCATTTCTACAAATTTTTCTTGATTATGCATGGAATGTTCAAATTCTGGTAAATAAAGGCCGACCCACTCTCTTAATCTCTTAATTAAAATGTTATTTATCTTATCTAATTCACTAACATTGGCCATAGCTTGAATTATTAACCAATCTTCAGATACAGATTCTTTAATTCCCTTTTTAGTAATTTTCAAATTTTGGGCATAGAATTCTGAAAAATACTTTTTATCTTTAAACAATTTTAAGACTTTACTTAATTTTTCGTGAGGTAATTGTTCAAATTTATCTTTAGATTGAGCTTTACTTAATTCGTTTGTTTTGCTATCATAAACAAACTTACCTATGGCATTAGTAAATAAGTATTTCATCTCTAGTTTACAAAATCGTAAGCTATATAAATCTTATCAAAAGTATCCGGGTTCGGCATGAACAAGTCAGTTGATGAATCTAGAAAAATTAATTTCTTGCGCTGTCGCCGGTGCGGGAATGAACTTGAAAAAGAGGGATGGGTTTCTGAATGGGATAGTCTTAACCATACTGAAGGTCATTATAAGTCCATTCGTTGTGAATGTGGAAAGAAATCTTGGTTAAAAGTTGATTTCTCTGGTTCTGGTCACGATAACTTGTTTGATAATGTTGATTTGATTGAATCGGCTGTAAGAAAAGTTAGAGAAGGTTGAATCTGACTTAAAACCTTATTCTACCGTAAACTTTATAAACCACCTAGGTTCTCAAGCTGTAAACACAATCGATTATGGTTAAACTGCTTCACTTGAGGAAGTAAATAATTATGATCAGGATTGGCCTGAAAAGGTGACCATCATCAACCTCATGGTTCTTAGATGGAAACCAGGTAAAGGCTGTTTAAATGCAAAGGAAATAAAATATGACTAAAAGACATCATCCAAGACGAGGTAGTACACAATTTTGGCCTCGGAAAAGAGCAAAACATTCTTTAGCTAGAATTAGGGCTTGGGCAAAAGAAGATAAAACTAAACTTTTAGGTTTCATTTGTTATAAAGCTGGGATGACTCGGGTTCAAGTTGTTGATAATCGACCAAAATCGACAACAAAAGGCGAAAAAATTGCTGTTCCGGTAACAATTATTGAATGTCCACCAATGAAAGTTATGGGCATTGCGTTTTATAAAAAATCATTTTGGAAAATTAAAAAAATTACTTCTGTTTTGGCAACAAATTTGGATAAAGAATTGAAAAGGAAAATGCCATTACCAAAAAAGTCTACAAAAAATGTAGATGATGTTAAAGAGTTTGACGATTTACGTTTACTTGTTCATTCTAATCCAAAACTTACTGGGATTGGAACAAAAAAACCAAAAGTATTAGAAATCGCTTTAGGCGGTTCAAAAGAAGATAAATTTAATTTTGCTAAAGAACATCTTGGTAAAGAACTGAAAATTAATGACGTTTTTGAATCTGGTGTACTTGTAGATATTCACGGTATTAGTATTGGAAAAGGTTATCAAGGTACAGTAAAAAGGTACGGGGTCCCAATTAGACAACATAAAGCTGAGAAAACTAAACGGGGAATCGGTAACTTGGGTGCTTGGACACCAAAACGGGTAGATTTCCGTGTACCACAACCTGGAAAAATGGGTTACCATTTAAGAACAGAATATAATAAACAAATACTTAAAATTGCCGAAAATGGTCAAGAAATCACTCCTAAAGGAGGAAAGTTACGGTACGGAATAGTAAAAAACTCTTACTTATTAATTAAAGGCACAGTTATTGGTCCTAAGAAGAGAGCAATAGTATTAACACAAGCAATTAGGCCTAATCCAAAAACTCATAAAGAAGCGCCAGAAATAGCGCATATCAGGATAAAATGAAATTAGCAGTTTTTAATTTGGAACAGAAAAAAGTCAAAGACGCAGAATTACCTAATCAGTTTACTGAAGAGTATCGGCCTGACTTGATCAAACGTGCAGTTCATGCTTTACAATCTGTAGCAAGACAAGCTTATGGTGCTAGTCCAGATGCTGGTCAGAGACATTCTTCAGAGTTAAGTAAAAGAAGAAGAAAGTATCGTGGTTGTTATGGTTTTGGAATTAGTAGAGTTAACCGAAAAATTCATTCTCGAAGAGGAACAAGGATGCATTGGGTTGGTGCTACTTCACCACAAACTGTTGGTGGAAGAAGGTCTCATCCTCCAAAAGCTGAGAAAATATTTAAGAAGGATATTAATAAAAAAGAAAATAGGAAAGCTATTCGATCTGCAATTGCTGCTTCTGTGAATAAGACTTTTGTTTCAGAAAGAGGTCACAATTTACCAGAAAATTATCCTTTTATTTTAGATTCTTCATTTGAAAACGTTGCAAAAACAAAAGAGTTAAAAGAAATTTTGTTAAACTTTGGGTTTAAAGAAGAAATTGAACGATCATTAATCAAAAAAATCAAATCAGGTGTAGGGAAATTAAGAGGAAGAAAATATCAGCGAAGAAAAGGTCCTCTTGTTGTTGTAAGTGACGATTGCCCTTTACAAAAAACAGTAAACAATTTGCCTGGTTTTAATGTTGTTAAAGTTAAAGCATTAAATGCTGAATTGTTAGCTCCTGGTGCAATGCCTGGAAGGTTAACTTTGTGGACAGAAAAAGCAGTAGAATTAATGAATACTGAGAATCTGTTTAATTAAATAAAAAATATTGAAAAATGGCTAAAGAAAAAGTTGAAAAAACTGCAACTGAACAAAATTTAGTTAAAACTAATGACAATTTTGATCCTTACGAAATAATTAAGTATCCATTATCAACAGAAAAAATAATTAGACAAATTGAGTTTGATAATAAGTTAGGTTTTGTTGTTCATGCTCGATCAACTAAAGCTGATATTAAACGTGCAGTTGAAGAACTGTTTAAAGTAAGAGTAGTGAAAGTTAATATTCAAAATTCATTCACAGGAAAAAAGAAAGCTTACGTAAAATTAGGTCCTGAAAATATCGCGTCTGATGTAAGTGCAGATTTAGGATTGATTTAAAATGATAATTAAAAAACAAATTAAAATTAAGGGGACTAAGCTTACGGAGTAAGCGCATGTCGCGTGTCGCTCTTAGTTGGCGAAAGAACTATGGGAAAACGAATAATTTCACAAAGACGGGGAAGAGGAACCCAAACTTATCGTTCACCTAGTCATCGCTTTAAAGGTAGAATTAAACATCTTCCTTTAGAGGGCGAGGGTGTAGTTACTGATTTGGTACATTGTGCTGGTCATAGTGCACCGTTAATGGAAGTTGTTTACCTTAGTAAAGAAAAGAATTTAGTTCCTGCTCCTGAAGGGATCAAAGTTGGCGATCCAATTAGTGTTGGTGCTAAAGAAATTAAACCAGGAAATGTTTTATTATTAAGTGATATTCCTGAAGGTACTTTGGTTCATAATATTGAACTTAAACCTGGCGATGGTGGTAAACTTGTTCGTTCAAGTGGAACTTTCGCTAAAGTTATTGCTAAGACAGAAACGTCAGTTCGAGTAAAATTACCTTCAAATAAAGAAAAAATATTTTTACCTAATTGCCGAGCGGCAGTAGGATCAATTTCCGGTTCTGGAAGGTTGGATAAGCCTTTCTTAAAAGCTGGAACAAGGATGAAAAAGATGAGAGTTAGGAATAAACTATATCCTAAAGTATGTGGTATTTCGATGAACGCAGTTGACCATCCGTTCGGTGGAAAATGTTCACATGTTAAAGGTCGTCCAACACAAGCTTCAAGACATGCACCACCAGGAAGAAAAGTTGGTAAAATAGCTCCAAGAAGAACAGGTAAGAGGAAATAAACTCAAATAATCTAAAATGGCAAAAGAATTATTGTGGCACGGAAAAACTGAAGAAGAAGTTAAAGAGATGGACTTGAAAGAGTTCATGGGACTAGTTCCAGCTAGACAAAGAAGATCTTTAAAACGTGGTTTTTCTGAACAGCAGAAAAAATTATTGGAAAATATTGAAGCTGGTGGAAGTAATATTAAAACTCATTGCCGTAATATGATTATTGTACCTAAAATGTTGGGTAAAATGATTAAAGTTTATAATGGTAAAGAATTCAAGATAATTGAAATAACTTTAGAAATGCTTGGCCATTATTTAGGCGAGTTTTCACATTCACGTAAAACTGTAACTCATAGTTCAGCTGGTGTTGGTGCAACAAGATCAAGTAAAGCAATATCTGCAAGGTAAAAATAAAATAACAAAACAAAATAATAAAATGGCTGAAATTAAAAAAACAAATAATCCTGAACATTTTGCTAGTGCTAGTGCTAAAAATTTAGCAATATCAACTAAGGATTGTATTGAAATCAGTAATTTTTTACGTTATAAAAATACGGCTCACGTTAAAAGTTTATTAGAAGAAGTTATTTCATTAAAAAGAGCAGTTCCGTTTAAAAGATTTATTCGTGATACTGGTCATAAAGCGGGTATGTCTGCCGGTAAATTCCCTCAGAAAGCTGCTAAATCATTTTTACAATTAATCAATTCAGTTGAAGCTAATGCTCATTATAAAGGGTTAAATGTTTCAAACTTAAAAATTACTAAATTGATTGCTAACAGAGCTTCAATTCCTCTTACTGGCGGTAGAAGACGGGCAGGTACAAAGAGAAGTCATCTTGAAATTGAAGTTAAAGAAATGGCAGTTAAGGAAAAGAAAGATAAAAAGAAAACAGTAAAGAAAACAGAAGAGAAGGTTAATAAACAGGCAGTTAAAGAAGAAGTTAATGGTCCTAAAGTGGAAGATAAAAAAGTTGAAACGAAAGTAGAAGAAAATAAAAAAGGACAAGAAGCTGAAGAAGTTAAAGAAGTTACAGAACAAAGCAGCGAAGCTGCTAGTTCCGAGCCGAAAGTTCCGGAATCAGAAGATTCTGAATCCTCGAACAAGCCTGCGGAAGTTAAAACTGATAATCCTAATGAAGATAATGAAGGTGATAAAACAAAATGATGGAGAAAAAATTTATTGCCCAAAAAACTAAAGAGTTTTACATTAAGAGATATATTGAGTCTAAACTAAACAAAGTTGGAATCTCTAAAATTAAACTTAAAAAAATTCCTTTAGGTGAAAAAATAATTATTGATACTAGTAGACCCAGTTTAATTGTTGGTTCAAAAGGAGCTAATATTAAAGAATTAACAAGGGTACTGAAGAAAGAATTTAAATTAGAAAATCCTCAAATTGAAATTAATGAAGTGAAAAACTTTTTCCTTGATGCTAATGTTGTTGCAGAAAGAATTGCTGGTTCATTAGAACGGTTTGGTTCACAACGTTTTAAAGGTGTTGGACATAAAATGCTTGCAAATGTTATTAGTGCAGGTGCTTTAGGTGTAGAAATTATAATTTCAGGAAAATTACCTAGTTCAAGAGCAAGGAATTGGAGATTTTATGAAGGTTATTTGAAAAAATGTGGGGATGTTTCCATCTCCGGTGTAAAAAAAGCTCAATCCGTAGCTTTACTGAAAAGTGGAATTATTGGAATTAAAGTTTCGATTATGCCACCAGATTTAGTACTTCCAGATCATGTTGAAATCCTTAAAGAACCTGAACAGGTGATTGAAGAAATTAAACCCACTGAAGAAACAGACACAGAAATTAAAACTAAAAAAGAAGATAAAAAAGAAACTGCTACTAAAAAAACTAGTAAGAAAAAATCTTCAACTAAAAAGAAAGCTAAAAAAGAAGATCCTGTAGCTGAAGAAACAAAAGAAGAACCTGTTGAAGAAGTTAAAAAAGAAATTTCAAAAGAAGTTGCAGAAGAACCAACTGTTGAAGAAGATAAAAAAGAAGAAACTCAAAATCAAGAAATTACTGAACAACCTGAACAACCTGAACAACCTAAAGATGAGGGTAAAGAGTCATGAAATATACTAAAGAATTGAAAGGTCTTTCCACTGAGGAATTAAAGAAAAAGTTAGTGGAACTTAAGAAAGAACTTTTAAAACTTAATGTCCAGGTAGCAACCGGCTCTAATCCTGAAAATCCAGGAATGTTAAGATTGATTAAAAAGAATATTGCTCGCATATTAACTTTACTAAAAATGAAGGAGGACAGTTCATAATAGGATGGATGTATGCAATCAATGCGGGTTACCGCAAGACCTTTGCGTTTGTGAAACAATCGCACGGGAACAACAAAAAATTACCGTTAAAATTGAGAAAAGGAAATTTGGTAAAAAGTATACAATTGTTACCGGAGTGCAAAAAGAAGCAAATCTGGAACAAATCACTCGGCAATTAAAGTTAAAATTTGCGTGTGGAGGAACATCGAAAAGTGGCCAAATTGAATTACAGGGCAACCATAAACTGAGAATTAAACAGGCTTTAATTGATCTTGGTTTTCCTGGAGAAGCAATTGAGTTACGGTAATAGATGTTAACTAAGAAATGAAAAAATCCATTTACCCTCATGAATTAATTGGAAAAGACGTGTTGGTAATTAGTTCCAATAACGAAAGTAGCGTGGGGATTGAAGGGAAAATAATTGACGAGACAAAATCAACAATTAAAATTGAACAAAACAAAAAAATTAAAGTTTTGTTGAAAAACAATATCACTATCAAAATTAAACAAACTGGGCAAGTCCTTGTCGGCAAGGATTTGGTTAAAAGGCCAGAAGACCGGCTTAAAGGAAAATAAACATAAACTAACTGAAAAATAAAATGAAAAAAGAAATACTTGGCGTTAAAGCGCCAAAAAATAAATGTACTGATAACAAATGTCCGTTTCATGGATTGATTAATGTAAAAAATGAACCTTTGAAAGGTACAGTTGTGAAAAAAGATATTAGTAGATCTGCAACTATTGAATGGTCCAAATCTCATTATGTTTCAAAGTACGAAAGATACGAGTTAAGAAGGTCTAGACAAAGAGTTCATAATCCTACTTGTCTCAATGCAGAGCTTGGTGACGAAGTATTAGCAGTTAAAACTCGTCCATTAAGTAAAACTAAAAATTATGTTATTATTGATATTATTAAAAAAGGATCTGCTTCAACAGAACCTGTTGAAGAGAAAAAACCTAGTAAAAATAAAAAACAAACAGAAAAAAAAGTAGAATCTGAAACAGTTAAACCTACTGAAAAAAATGAAAAAGTTGAAGAGAGTGAAAATTAATGAAAGCTGTAAGTAGTAAAATTACCAAATCGCTTCCTGTACAAGCTCATGTAAACACTTGCGATAATTCGGGCGCTAAAGTGCTTAAAATTATTGCTGTTAAAGGTCATAAGACTGTTAGGGGAAGAATTCCTGCAGCAGGTGTAGGTGATTTAATCTTTGTTTCAGTTAAAAAAGGAAAATTAGAAATGAGAAAAACAGTAGTTCCTGCAGTAATAGTTCGACAAAAGAAAGAATATCGTAGAGTTGATGGAACGAGAATCAAATTTGAAGATAATGCGGCCGTAGTCCTTAAAGATGTTAAAGGTAATCCTAAAGGAACAATTTTTAAAGGGCCCATTGCTAAAGAAGCTGCTGAAAGGTGGCCTGCAGTTGCTAAAGTGGCAAACATGATTGTTTAAAAATGGTAAATAATAAATTCACAACATCCTGGAAAAGTAGCGTTCAACCTAGAAAGCAACGTAAATACACTTACAATTTACCTTTACATCTTAAACAGAAACAAATGCACGTGCATTTATCTGCTGATTTAAGAAAAAAGTACGGGTATAGAAACATCCTTGTTAGAAAAGGCGATAAAGTAAAAATCCTTAAGGGACAATTTGCAAAGAAGGAAGGTAAAATTGAAACAGTGAACTTGAATCGGGGTAAAGTTTTTGTTATTGGTATTGAAATAATTAAGAAAGATGGGACTAAATTACCTTATCCATTATTACCTTCAAATTTAATGATTACTGAACTCGATTTAAGTGATCGTAAGAGAAAAGATAAATTAGAATTAAAAAATAAAAATCCAGTAAAAAAAGAAACTTCTAAAACTGTGTCGAAGTCAGAACCAGTAAATGAAGAAGTTAAAAAATCAACAACTGATAATCAAAATAATGAGGATAAAAAATGAAACAACATCTTAAACGAATAGCTTCACCAAAAACATGGACTATTGACCGTAAAAAGCGAACTTTCATTACTAGGCCTAGGCCCGGTGCACATTCATTTTCGTTCGGTTTACCTTTAGGCGTTGTTTTAAGAGATTTTTTGGGTTTATCTTCAACCATGGCTGAAGCAAAAAAAACTATTAATAATAAAGACATTTTGGTAGACGGTAAACGGAGAAAAGATTATCGTTACATTGTTGGTCTTTTTGACGTTTTAAGTATCCCTGAAATTAAAAAATCATGGCGAGCATTATTTGATAAGAAGGGAAGAATTATTTTTAACGAAATCACTGCTACTGAAAGTGGCTTGAAACCTTGCAAAATTGTGGGTAAAAAAACAATTGCTGGAAATAAAATCCAGTTTAATTTGCATGATGGAAAAAATATTATTGCTGATGCAAAAGCAAATGTTGGAGATACCTTATTATTAACTTTACCAAAACTTGAAATTAAAGATGTGTTATCATTAGAGAAAGGCGTTGCTGTTTTTTTAACTAATGGTAAACATAGTGGTGATAATGGTAAATTCAAAGAAATCAAAAATAATGAAGCAATTTATGTTCGAGAAAAGCAGGAAATTGAAACTGCTAAAAATTACCTTTTTGTTATTGGTAAAGATAAACCTGTAATTGAGGTTAAAACTGAATAAAAATGGAAGACGGAAAAACAAACCCATTAAGAAAAATCAAAATCAGTAAGATTACTCTAAATGTAGGTTCAGGAAAAAATGAAGAAACGTTAAAAAGAGGTTTAGTCTTGTTACAAAAGTTTTCCAAACTTAAACCTGTTAAAACTCTTACTTCAAAGAGGATTCCTGCTTGGGGTTTAAGACCAGGATTAGCTATTGGTTGTAAGTTAACTATTCGTGATAATACTGAACAATTATTAAAAAGACTTTTAGTAGCAAAAGAGAATGTTTTGAAAGAATCTTGTTTTGATACACAAGGCAACTTTTCTTTTGGCGTACCAGAATATATTGATGTTGAAGGTCTTGAATATGATCCTGACTTAAAAATCATGGGTTTTGAAGTTGCTGTAACTTTGGAACGGCCAGGATTTAGAGTTAAGAAAAGGAAAATCAATCCAAAATTAATTGGTAAAAAACATATTATCACTAAAGAAGACGCAATTGAGTTTGTTAAACAGTTTGGTGTTGAGGTTAAATGAAGATAAAATGACTACTAGCGATTATAAAAAAGCGTTTAAACAATTGGACGCTAAACCTGTAAAGAAGGAGAAATATATTAAATTTAATCAACCTAAAGAAAGATCTTGCGGAATTGCATTAAAAAAATGTAGAAACTGTGGTCGGAATAGAGGACATATTAATAAGTATGGTTTGCATTTATGTCGACAATGTTTCCGTGAAATGGCTTTAGGATTAGGGTTTAAAAAATTTAGCTAGCGCTAAATTTTGACCTTGCCTATGGCAAGCTTTAAAAAATTCAGCTGAAACTGAAATGAAAATTAAAACAATAATAATCAAATGATGAGGAAAACAAAAAATGCTTAATGACCCATTGGCTGCGGCCTTAGCAAAAATATTGAACGCAGAGAAAGTAGGTAAGAAAGAAGTAGTTATTAAACCAGCTTCAAAAATGATCCAAAAAGTCTTATCAATCATGAACGAGAACCATTATATTGGTTCATTTGAAGTTATCGATGATGGTAAGGGTGGGATACTAAAAATTAACCTATTGGGAAATATTAACAAATGTGGAGTTATTAAACCAAGATTCTCTACTAAAAATAATACTTTTGAAAAGTGGGAAACTAGATATTTGCCTGCTAAAGATTTCGGAACTATTATTGTTTCAACATCCAAGGGGATTATGCCTCATTATCAAGCTAAAGAAAAGAAAATGGGAGGTAAGCTTTTAGCCTACTGTTATTAAAAATGAAAATTGATTTACAAGAAGAAATTGTACTTCCTGAAGGAGTTAACGTAGATTTGAATGGTGCTATAATTAATGTTAAAGGGCCAAATGGAGAAATTAAAAAAACGTTTACTCATCCTAGGGTGTCTATTGTTGTTGATGCTGGGAAAATAATTTTAAGTTCAAGTAAAGCAACTAAGAAAGAGAAAGTTATGGTGGGTACATTTACTGCTCACATTAAAAACATGATTAAAGGTGTCCAAGAACCTTTTGTTTATAAACTTAAAATTTGTTCAGGTCACTTCCCGATGACTGTGTCTGTATCTGGTAATGAAGTGATTATTAAAAACTTTTTAGGTGAAAGTGTACCACGGAAAGTTACTTTATTGGACGGTTCAGAGGTTAAAGTTAACGGGACAGAAATAGTAATTACTAGTCCTGATAAAGAAGTTGCAGGACAAAATGCAGCTAAGATTGAAAGTTTGTGTAGGATCACTAATAGAGATATTAGAATATTTCAAGATGGATGTTACATTGTCCATAAAGCTGGTAAAGATATATCCTGATTAAATCAAAAATAGTAAGAAAAATAAAGATAAAAAAATATGACATCAACAAAACCATTATTGGAATTGCGGAAGAAAATTAAGAAAGCTAAACCTACTTTTGTAGTTAAAGAGTCAAAATTTTCAGCTAAGGTTAAATCTCGTTGGAGATATCCGCGAGGTAAACATTCGTCTACTAGACAGTATCATAAAGGTAGACCTAAAATGGTTAATCCGGGTTATGGTAGTCCTACAGCTGTAAAACATTTACATTCTTCAGGTTTGAAAACGGTTTTAGTAAATAATAATGCCGATTTATCAAATTTGGACATTGAGAATGAGGGTGCTATAATTTCATCTAAAGTTAGTAAAAAAAACAAATTAGTTTTACTTAAATTTGCTAAAGATAAGAAAATCACTGTTTTAAATTATACTGATAAATCTATTGAAAAAATAGAATCTGAATTTGCTCAACGTAAAAAAATTAAAGCTGAAAAACTTAAAGAAAAAGGCAAAAAACAGGAAGAAAAGAAAAAGAAAGCTGAAATTAAAGAAAATAAAGAAGATAAAGAAGATAGTAAAGAAGATAAGAAAGCCAATAAAGATTCAGATAATGTTGATGCAAAAATTGAAAATGTTGAAAAAGTTGAAAAAGAACGAGAAGAGCAACAAAAAGCTGTTGAGAAAGAAATTATTAAAAAACAATAAATGAAAAATAATACTAATTTGAGACTATAAAAATGAAAAATAAAAAACAACTTGCAGCAAAGATTATGAAAACATCTCCGAAGAAGGTGGTTTTTTTAGTTGAGGCTCTCGAAGATATCAAAAAAGCAATCACGCGATCAGATTTAAGAGGATTAATTGCTATTGGTAAAATTGGTCAGGCTAAAAGTAATCATTTGTCTCGTGTTAGGGCAAGGAAAATTCAATCTCAAAAACGTAAAGGTCGACAAAAAGGAAGAGGGAGTAAAAAAGGAAGTAAAAATTCCGTTATTACTAAGAAAGATAAATGGATGGCAAGAGTAAGAATTCAAAGAAAGTTCATCAAAGAATTGAAAGAGAGAGGTTTAATTGTTACTGCAGATTACCAAATGCTTTACAGAAAAGTTAAAGGTGGTTATTTTAGGAATAAGAGACACATAAAATTATACTTAACTGAATATAAATTAATTAACAAAAATGAACAACCTCAGGAGCTGAAAAAATAAAAATGGCTAGTAAAAAACCTAAACAAGTATTGTACCGTAGAAAAATGGAAGGAAGGACTAACTATTCAAAACGTTTAAGTCTATTATTATCTAAGAAATTACGTTTAATTGTTCGTTTTACTAACCAGCGTGTAATTGCTCAAGTTTGTGAATTTAATAGTCAGAGTAAGGGTGATAAAATTTTAGCAGCAGTTGATTCGTTTGCTTTAAAGAAATATGGTTGGACATCTTCCCATAAAAATTTACCTGCAGCATATTTAACTGGTATATTAATTGCTAAAACTGTTTCAAGTAAAGGTCGTCAAGAAGCAATATTGGATACTGGTTTACGTACTCCTGTTAAGAAAGGAAAAATTTATGCTTTTTTGAAAGGTGCACTTGACGGTGGAATGGACATTCTTCATGGTGGAGAAGATATTTATCCAGTGGAAGATCGTCTTTTAGGAAAACATATTAATAAAGACTTACCTGCTCAGGTTGAAAAAGTTAAAGAAAAAATAATGAGTAACTAAAATGGTTGAAAAAAAATCAGACTCAAACAATAAAATGAATAATAACAATAATAATAGTAATCGAAATAATCGGAATAGTGGTGGCAAGGATAAAAAATTTAACAGAAATCCTCGTCAATTTGTAGAACCGGAAGTAGTTTGGGTACCAAAAACTGTTTTGGGTAAAAAAGTTAAAGATGGTACTATTACCGAAATTGAAGAAATCTTTAATACTGGTCAAAAAATTCTTGAATCAGAAATTGTTGATACTCTTTTACCTAACCTTGAAGAAGAATTACTTCTAGTTGGTCAGGCTAAAGGTAAGTTTGGTGGTGGTCAGAAAAGGATTTTTAGACAAACTCAAAAGAAAACTAAAGAAGGTAACAAAATTCATTTTTTAACATTTTCTGCTGTTGGTAACAAAAACGGTTATGTTGGAGTTGCAATGGGAAAAAGTGGAGAAACTGTCCCTGCTCGAGAAAAGTCAAAAAGGAAAGCAAGATTAAATATATTTAGGGTTAGACGTGGTTGTGGTAGTTGGCAATGTAACTGTAAACAACCTCACACTATCCCTTTTACTATTACTGGAAAATGTGGTTCGGCCACTATTAAATTAATGCCGGCACCAAAAGGTAAAGGTCTTTGTATTGAAAGTGAATGTGGAAAAATATTAGCTTTGGCAGGAATAAAAGATGTTTGGTGTAAAACTTCTGGCCAGACAAAGACTAAAGTTAATTTACTTCATGCTCTTATCAGTGCTTTAAAAAAGAGTTCTGAGATGAAAATTCAACCAGAAGACATTGTTAATTTAGGTATTGTTGACGGAAAATTAAAAGCCGATGACGAACCTGATCAAGAAGAATTAGAATTTTTACAAGCAAAACCTTCTGAAGAAGTTCCTGTTGAAGGTGAAGTAGTAGCAATAGAAGAAACTGAAGAAACTGAAGAAAAAGTTAAAGAAGAAGTAGCTGAAGAAGCTAAAAAAGTAGAATCTGAAGAAGCAACAAAAGAAGTTGTAACAGAAGAATCACAATCACAACCAGATGAAGTAGTAGAGGAAAAACAATAATGACAGAAAAAACTGAAACCGGACCTAGTACTCCAGCAGACGTTGAAGTTAAAAAAGAAACTTCACCCGTAACAAAAAAATCAGGAAAAATTGCGGTGATTTTAGTTAGAGGTATGGTTGGTTTAAGTAAGAAAGTTAAAGATACTTTATTAATGTTAAATTTATCAAGAAAAAATCATTGTGTGGTTATTGTTGATAACCCTGTTAATCGAGGGATGATAAATAAGGTTAAAGATTTTACTACTTGGGGAGAAATTACTGATGACACTTTTAAAGAATTATTAGATAAGAGGGGTCAACTTTTCCAGGGAAGAGAAACTGATTTGAATAATAAATATCATTATAATTTGTTTGAACATGAAGGTAAAAAGTATAAAAAATATTTTACTCTTAGCCCACCCCGTAAAGGTTTTGGCCGGAAAGGAATAAAAATGCCATTCAAACTTGGTGGTGCTCTTGGAGATCGAGGAGATAAGGTTAACGATTTGATTAGGAGAATGTTATAATTATAAAATGGTTGTAAGCAAACGTAAGAAAGTTGGAAAATATCGTGCTCATACTACTCACGGTGGTGGACATCGAAAGAAAAGGCGTGGCGCTGGTAGTCGTGGCGGTAGAGGTAATGCTGGAACTGGTAAACGTGCTGGGCAGAAAAAAGCTGGAATTTCTCGTAAGTTGGGGAAAAAAGGGTTCACTAGTAAAAGGGCCAATGATGAGAACGGGATAAATGTTAGCTGGTTTAGTGTTAAGATGGTTAACAAGTTATTGGAAAAAGGAAAAATCACTAAGGAAGGTGATGTTTTTGTATTAAACTTAAACAAGTTAGGTTACCAAAAATTGTTAGGTACAGGAACAACTAATTTAAAACTTAGAATTACAGTTAATAATTGTAGTGCTTCAGCTGAAGAAAAGATTGTTGCTGCTGGCGGAGAAGTAGTTAAAACTAAAAAAGTAGCTAAATCTGGATCAGATAAAAAAGAAGTAGCTGAAGAAGTTAATAAAGAACAACCACAAAAAAATAATCAGGAAGAAAACTAAAAATGTCCCTCTTGGATAAAATTATTTTAAACCTGCCCGAAGTTCGAGGCCCGAAACAAAAGAGGTTACCGTTTAAAGAGAAACTTAAATGGACTTTAATAATTCTAGTAATTTTCTTTGTCATGGGTTTAATACCTTTGTACGGTCTTGGAGAAAACGCTTTACAACAGTTTGAATTTCTTTCTATCATTTTAGGTGCTTCATTTGGTTCGATAATTAGTTTAGGTATTGGTCCAATAGTTACTGCTTCTATTGTTTTACAATTATTGTCTGGTACGGGAATTTTAAATTTAGATCTTACTAGTATTGAAGGTCGACAAAGGTTTCAGGGATTACAAAAATTATTAGCCATATTTTTTATCATTTTTGAAGCTGCAATTTATGTTTTAATGGGCGGTTTAGCTCCTGCAGCAAATCTTATGGGGACACCATTATATTCCCAGTTTCAAATTGTATTAATCTTTCAACTTTTCTTAGGTGGGATAATTATCTTGTTTATGGATGACGTTATTAGTAAATGGGGTTTTGGTTCAGGAATTAGTTTATTTATTGCTGCTGGTGTAGCGCAACAGGTTTTTATTAGAGCTTTTAATTTTTTACCTTCTCCTACTAACCCAGAAATTGCTGCTGGTGCAATCCCTGCTTTGTTTCAATTTTTATCAATGGGAGATGTAACTAATGCAGCTAGACAAATAGCGGCAGTTGTTTCAACTTTGTTAGTGTTTGCCATTTGTGTTTATGGTCAATCTATGAAAGTAGAAATACCATTATCTTTTGGTCGTGTTCGTGGTTACGGAATGAGATGGCCACTGAATTTCTTTTATACTTCTAACATCCCAGTTATTTTAGTCGCTGCTTTAATGGCTAATATTCAATTAGTAGCAAGATTATTAGAACGATGGGGACATCCCATTTTGGGGACGTTTTCGGGTAATAGTCCTATTACTGGTTTAGTTTATTGGATAAATTCTCCAGACATTGTGCAAACAATTATTGGTGGTGGATTTACGATTAGTATGTTGGGCCAGGCTGCAATTTATATTCTTTTAATGGTTGGCGGATCAGTAATGTTTTCAGTATTTTGGATGCAGACAGCAAACATGGATGCTAAATCGCAAGCTAAACAGATATTAAGTTCCGGGTTACAAATTCCTGGTTTTAGGAGAGATGAACGAGTTCTTGAGAAAATTTTAAGTAGATATATTTGGCCATTAACAATCGTAGGTGGAGCTGCTGTAGGTTTGTTAGCAGCACTTGCAGACCTTACTGGAGCTTTATCACGTGGAACTGGAATTTTGTTAGCCGTAATGATTGTCTATAAACTGTATGAAGAAATCGCTAAACAGCACATGATGGACATGCATCCTGCAATGCGAAAGTTTATGGAATAAGTTAGTTTTTTGTAGTTATTTTAATTAATTATTTTTGGTGATGCAAAAGTTTATATATTTATTTGAATTATTAATTTTTATGGTTAACGCAAAAATATTTGGTTATATGATTCTTTGTATTCTTGTTTATTTGGCAATATTAATTCCTTTTGGAATTTTGTTTAACATAAAAACTATAGCTTTAGTACTTAGGGGCATTTTTGGATCAATTTTTGTTGCAATTGCTTGTTTTGTATACTTTAAGAATAAAAGTAGTTCTAATGGTAAATTAGACATTTTTAAAATATATCTTTTGTATTTTAAATTTCTTATACCAATAGCTTTGGTTTTGGGAATAATTAGTTTGGTTTTTGGTTTTGGCGGTTTAATCAATGTAGGATTTAACAAAGGATCCGGATTTTTCTTAGGGATGGGTTTTTTTTTAGTATTGGTATCAATAATACTATATTTCGTGATTAAAAAACATAAAACAAAGAATTAATATCTTCTGGTTTTTATCAATTAACCACTATTAATCAACACGAAAATCCATAAGCTTTATATACAATACGTTAAATAAATTAGATTAAAATGGCATTTTTAGACCCTGTATTTGATCCGATTCTTCAACCTTTAATTAATCTTAGTCCTTTCTGGGCAATCATTATTCTGGCAGTAGTAGTTTCTTTACTGATTACTTTAGTTTACAAATTGGCTACTGATCAGAAGAAGATGAAAGATATGAAAGAGAAACAAAAGGATTATCAGAAAAAGATGAAAGAACTTCGTAGTAATCCAGAAGAAATGATGAAAGTTCAAAAAGAAGCAATGAAACTTAACATGGAATACATGAAAAGTTCATTCAAACCAACTTTAATAACAATGATTCCTATTCTGCTTATTTTTGGTTGGATGGCTGGTCATCTTAGTTTTGAACCAATTTATCCCGGAGAAACTTATAGTGTCTCTGCAGAATTCTTGGAAGGGGTTAAGGGTGAAGCTGAACTTATTGCTGATCAAGGGACGGAACTTATTAGTCCTGCTGAACAAGAAATTGTTGAAGGTAAAGCGAATTGGAAATTGAAAAGTTCTAATGGTGAACATTTCTTAACCGTAAAAGTTGACGATGTCGAGGAATCAAAAAAAGTTTTGATTACTAAAGAATTGAAAACTGAAGAAGCAGTTACAATTTTTCAACATTCTGATATCAAACAAATTACTATCAATTATAATAAATTAAGACCTTTAGGAACATTTGAAATATTTGGCTGGCAACCTGGCTGGTTAGGGTTATACATTATCTTTTCATTAGTTTTTAGTATGGTTTTAAGGAAATTGTTAAAGATATATTGATTAGTTTTAAAATTAATTTAATAAAAAGGAGGAAATAAAATGACACATTTTGAAAAAGAAGAAAAAAGTGATGGAAATCATCATGAACCGCATAAATCTCATGAACATCATAAACCTCAAGTTTATCATGAAAATCATGAACATAGTCATAAACATAGGTCAGAAGAGGTTCATAAGGAACATCATAAGGAACACCATAAGGAACACCATAAACCAAAAGAGCACAAAAAAGTTAAATTAGATTATTGGAAAGTTGCTAGTTATGTTTTAGCAGTATTATTATTACTTTCTTTGTTTACTGGTTTTAAATTGTTTGACTTAGGTTCAAATAAAGATGGTGTTGCTTCTGAAACATTAGAATACATTAACACCAATATGTTACAGGGCCAAGCTTCGGCTAAACTTCAAGCTGTAACTGAAGAGCACGGACTTTACAAAATGACCCTTGCACTTAGCGGGAATAATGTTGATGGTTACGTTACAAAAGATGGTGCTTTATTTTTCACACAAGCCATTGATACTAGCGGTGCTGGACCACAAGTAACTCCTCCATCTGCACAACCAACTCCTGAAGTTGTAAAGTCTGATAAACCGATAGTTGAACTGTTTGTAATGAGCCATTGTCCTTTTGGTACTCAGGCAGAGAAAGGAATGTTACCGATCGCTAATTTATTGGGAGATAAAATTGATTTTGAATTGAAGTTTGTTTATTATGCTATGCATGGTAAAGAAGAGTTAGATGAACAATCTAAACAAGTTTGTATCCAAAATGAACAGAATGATAAGTTTAGTGATTATTTATCATGCTTCTTAGAAGCAGGTGATACTGAATCTTGTTTAAAAGATGCTAAAATTAATACTGCAAAATTAACAAAATGTGTGGCTCAGCTGGATAAGGATTATAAAATTACAGAAAAGTTTAACCAAAAATCTACTTGGTTAAGTGGTAAATTTCCATTATTTGATGTCCATAAAGCAGAAAATGACAAATATCAAATTAAAGGGAGTCCTGGCTTGGTTATTAATGGTGCACAAGTAAACTCAGCAAGATCACCAGCAGCTTATTTAGCAACAATCTGTGGAGCATTTAACGACGCTCCTGAAGAGTGTGAAAGTTCTGAAGGTGTTAGTACTGAAACTTATCAACCTGGTTTTGGTTATGATAAGGGTGCAGCTACTGCGGCAACTTGTGGTTAGAATTTAATTAATTTTTTTAATTTTCTTTTTCTTGATTTATTTAGAATTATTGAACTGGAGGTTGTTGTCCGGGTTGAACTGGTTGAATCTCAGGCGTTGCAGGCGGAGTTTGTTGTTGTTCTGGAGGAAGTTGTGTTTCTCCAACAGGAGCAGTTACTTCTTCTCCACTAGCTTCTCTTTTCTTTTCTAAGAAGAAGACTGTACCAAAAATAACCAGTGTTAATACTCCAATAATGATTACTCCCAATGTTGAACCTTTAGGAATAACAAAAATTATTAATCCTAAGTATAATACAATTAAAGCAAGTTCAATTGCCATATAAACAGCTTTATTCATATGACGAAGGTTATCTTAATCATTTATATTATTTTCTGTGTTATAAAGAATAAAAAATGGCCCCGCGGGGATTTGAACCCCGGACCTCACGATTTCTTTCCTAAACAGGATATCAGTCGTGCGCTCTATTACCCAAAATAAATTTTCCAGGCTAAGCCACGGGGCCGTATTTTATCAGAAATAAGATGTATTTTTAAAGGTTTTGGATGAATTCCTGTTTAAGAAAAATATTCAACATCATCGGTAGTTATTGTAGTTTCTTTTCTTTCTTTATTATCAGTAAATTCATTTTTCCGTTTTTCTTTTCCTTTATTTTCTTCTTCATTAAAACTTGTTGGTTTTACACTTTGGATAACTTCCATTCCCTTACTGAAATTCTTATTACCACACTTTTCACAATGAAAATAAGGTCCGAATTTACCTGATCTTAATTCTAACCAACTGCCACAAATACATTTACTTTCTTCTAACATGGATTTTGTATGTTGATGACAAACGTCTAATCCCTGTTCGTTTTTGGAAGTCGCAGTTCTATTGCAGAATGGACAAGTACTAGTTTTGTAAGAACCGTAAACTTTCTTTTTAAATCGCATTGTTATGATAAAAATAAAAAAGAAAAAGCTATTAAAGCTTTCTAATTGTAAATAATTTTTAACGCTTCTTTAACAGATTTTACTGTGTATAGTTGTCCTTTACTGTTACTTGAATCACCGACTTCTAAAGAATCTTGGCCTAAAGTTAAAATTGGCCCTGAATAAAAATCTTTTAAGAAATTTTCAAAATTTTCATACTGTAGGTGTAAGGCATGATAAAAATCTCTAGGTAATCCAACACCTTTACCTGCATCTTCTCTAACTTCTATCCCTCTTTGTCTTTCTTGGACTCTTTCCCAACCTTTTTCTTCACTAGATTTTAAAATAATAATTAAATCTGGATCAAGACCTTTATTTCCCAAGGTTGATTTTTCTATTCTTTCAATTTGTTTCTTTTTCATTAAAAAATAGTCCTGACAGAATTTTAAAGAATCTTCTGACATATGTCCTTCATTTCTTAGAACGTTGCTGAAAATTAAATCTTCATAAGTTGTCCTGTCAAAAATTAATGATTGATTTGGGTATCCTCTCATTTTCGAAACCATCTGTTGTGATCTGGTAGAAATTAAATCAACTTGTAATCTTTCAGCATATTTTCCCATGTCTCCATAATACCATTTTAATAATTCATTCTCAACATCTTCTTTGATTACTTTAATTCCACCATAAACTCCGATTAATTTAGTGGTACTGGTTTTACCTAAACCAATATTTGCTCCCAGGTGAATAATTGTTTGATCTTCTTTCAGTAATTTGGTTAATTCTTCACCTTCTTCAAAAACTGCAGTCATTGCTTCTGTCTGACTCATCTGAGAAATTTCTTCCTCAACTTCTCTTGTTCTTTCTTTTATTTTATCATTAATTTCCATTTTGTATTTCTCCTAGTTCTTCAACTATTTGATCTAATATTTTCTGATGGTAATTCTTATCTTCGTTAAAATCCCTTGTAGCGTCAACGGTAATTACTTTTGGTGCTTTTACTGCATATTTTGCATAAACAGTTTCAATGTTGTCAAAGAAAGATTCATACATTCTGTTAATTGTTTTCAAATATTCAACCGGAATATTTTCTCCGGGTGTTGCTCTTTGTTTTTGTCTTGTTACTAAAACATCTTCATCATCAATTCTCAAATAAACAATTAATTGCTCTAACCACTTGTGTTGTTGAGTTCTGTCAAGTTGGTCTAGTCCTCTCTTAATATCTTTTTGATAATTTTCATAATCATTATGAGATAAGTATCCTTCTAAAAAAGAGTTTTTAGAAAATGTTTCTGCACCACCAATCATGCTTCTATCAAAGATATAAATCCCAGATCCTTCTTTAGCTTTCAAATGGCGGTTAAGTCTTCCGATCCGACAACTTTGTTCAAAAATCCCACTATATTTTTTACGATCATGGTAAAATAATTCTGCGCCAATTGGATCAATAAATTCAGAGAGAGTTGTAACGTGTTCTCCATTTTCTAGGAATTGGTTAAATTGTTCTTTATTATCATCTAAATATCTCACTGTTTCAGTTTTTCCAGCACAAATATTGCCTTCAATTAAGATTACCTGTTTCGCCATTTTATTCTATGAAATATTCTTCTGGTTGGTTAAGATCTGTTAAAGTTTGGTTAAGAATGATTTTTTTCCAAAGATTTCTGAAATTGTTTTTTGGAGAGAGAGGAGGTAATTCTTGATGTTCTATTTTGTATTCTTGCAGGAATTCTCTGATATTTTGGTCCATTTCCAATTGAAACTTTTTATCTAATGCTCTTGTTCCAGTTCCTTTTACTATCTTAGATTCTGTGATTGGTAACAAATAAATCCTATCATAAGGAAACATTTCTAAATGGTCCAAAGTCATGTTTAGTGCTGGTTGATTTTTTCCAACTTTATTCTCTAAGTAACAGTAATTATCTGGCCCTCGGTCACAAATCAGGACATCATAATTTGGACGGTTAGGTGAGTGTTTACTGTACAATAATTCTCTGGCAAAATGAGTATGTAAAATCCACAATTGTGCTTCTAAAGTAGTTTCTAGATTAATTGGTAAGCCAATTTCTTGAGCTTTTGTAGATACTTCTTCAATTCTTTTGGCTTCTATGCCTCTTTGTTTAAGCTTAGATTCTATTGAACTCATTAAAGCAGTTTTACCCACTGAGTGCGAACCAACTAATCCTATTTTATACACCATCTTTTTTCAAAATTTGTGATGATGGGCTTATTAAAAAGGATTGTTGTGGTAGGAGTTATATGTTATAATGGTATATTTTATAAAAAATAAAGAATTATTATAATTATGAACATTACAATACTTGATTGTTACACAGATGAAGCTTCTGGGCTAGGTGTGCCTCCATATTTAGGAACATATCCTAGATATTTGTTTGGTAAGTTTGTTACTGAGGAAGATAAAGTTACTTACCTCACTATTGATGATTTACGGTTATGGAAACAGTTGAAAGGAATCAAGAAAGAAACTGAAGAACATCAGAAAACTAATATTTTTGTTCATAACCTGACGAAAAACCAAGCTAAAGATGTTTTACCCGAAACTGATTTATTAGTTGTTGTTCTGGGCGTACATGTTCCAGGCAAATATCTCTCTGCCGTACCTGGAACTTTGAAAGAAGTCATTCCAATGTTAAACAATCTTAATTGCAAAAAGATACTTACCGGTCCTGCTATTTTTGGGACACAGTTAGAGGGCGGTAAATTCTTTGAGAAGGAAGACCTTTCTATTTTTAATCAAATTAAAGATTATCCATTTTCGTTTGAAGAATTGAAAAATACTTCTACTTCTAGTGCAGAAATTCTAAAACAAATCCCTGATCAACGAGTGATTGAAATTGAAACCTCTCGTGGTTGTAAATTTGGCAAGTGTAGTTTTTGTACAGAAGGGATAAAAAATAAGTTTTGTAATAGGAAGATGGAAAATGTTCTTGAAGAGATTGTTGCTTACTATAAAGTTGGTGCTCGACATTTCCGGATTGGTAAACAAGCAGATTTTTATGCGATTGACAGACCAATTGAGTTATTAAAACAAATTAACAAAAAATGTCCAAAGATTGAAGTTTTACATATTGATAATGTTAATCCGAATTCTGTTATTTCTGAAAATGGTGAAGAGATAACGAAAGCGATTGTTAAATATTGCACTTCAGGAAACATTGCTGCTTTTGGAATTGAATCTTTTGATCCGGAAGTTGTTAAAGCGAACAGAATGAATACTTCTCCAAAAGTTGCAATGAAAGCGATTGAGATTATTAACAAATTCGGAGCTGAAAGAGGGAGAAATGGAATGCTCAAATTTCTTCCTGGGTTAAATTTAATTTTCGGATTAATTGGCGAGAATAAGGGAACGCATCAGAAAAACATGGAAGCCTTACAGAAAATATTAGACTCTGAATTGATGTTAAGACGGATTAATCTGCGGCAAGTTGTTGTCATGCCGGGAACTTATTTGGAACAAGAAGCAGGTAACAAATATTGGCGGAAAAATAAGAAATATTATTGGAAATGGCGAAACGATATTCGTCAGAAGATAGATTTGCCAATGTTAAAGAAAGTTGTTCCTGTTGGAACTATTTTGCAAGATGTTTACACTGAAATTTATGACGGGAAAACTACGTTTTGCCGGCAAGTTGGAACTTATCCTTTGATTGTTGGTGTTAAAGGCAGAATTCTGCTTGGTAAGAAGATTAAAGTTAAGATTGTTGGTCATATGTTAAGAAGTTTAGTTGGAGAGGTAGTTCAATAAATAAAAGGAATTAGTTTCTTAGTGTGTTTCATATAATCTTCATAACGATCTTTAGTTTTCTTTTTCAAATGATATTCTTCACGACGAATTCTAATCAATGTTACGGGAAGAATTAAAACAAATGTTGAAATGATTCCTAAGATTGATGAGAGTACTCCTGCAAAACCAATGAACATGAAAAGTGTGGATAAGTACATGGGATGGCGGATATATTTATACAATCCCTTTCTAACAATCTCATGGTCTTTTCTGATAACAATGTTGATGTTAAAGAATCTTCTTAACCACATTTTACATAATATTCTAATTACAACTCCTCCAACAAGAATAATGCCAAAAAGTATTTCTAAATTAAATGATAAAATTTTAAGTTTTAAATAGTCTAAGAATGTTAATCCTACTGTTATTAAATATGCAAACAAGAATAACCAAAATGTTAACCATTCTTTGGGTTTATATTTCATACATTAGATGTTATTTGTTAAGTTTTTAAATGTATTTATTTGTTGATTAATTTTTTAACTTTTTCAACTAACTTAGGTTCAATATAATGGCTAACTGTAACATTAAAATTTTCTTTCCAAAGATTATCTTTCTTAGAAAATTTTTTATGTCCAAGGGAACCAGCAATTTCTAAATACAATCCGTTAACTTCTTTTTTGTCAAGTTTACTTTTTCCTTTAATAAAATTTTTAACTTTGCTTGTAGCATAATGTGATCTCACTATATGCGGATAAAATTCTTTTCCACAATATTTTTTGAAAGCTGCTTTGAAATATTTTTCCGGTAATGGTTTTCCAGTATTGGAAACAAAAACAAAATCGTTTATTTTTAATGATGCTAAATGTTTTTTTAGACGTTTAAGATACAGTTTGGGAAACTTCTTTTTAATGTCTTGTGGGACACCATCTTTACCAATAAATTTAAATTCAATCTCTTTATCTTTGATTTTAATGTTCTTTTTTTTTAATGTTGTTAATCCTTTATGGTTATGTAACTTATAATAAATTTCGTTACCAATTCTCATTCTTGTTCTTAACAGTGTATACATCGGTAAAACTAGATTATCGTTCTTATTTTTTAATGCCAAAGAAACATTTTTCATAAGTTGCAAATAAATTTTATCAAATTGATTAACTTTTTTATATTTTGCAATGGTGTTCTTTGCTTTTTTCTTTAGTGAATAACAGTATGACCAGGTTCCACCCGGATTTTGAAACAAAACATCCCAATGTTCAGCAGAACTTTGATCATGGACAGTTAAATGTTTTGCAAACAGGGAATAGGCTTTATCTATTTGAGTTCCATCCGGTAAAATATTGATTCTTGCTCCTTGAACTTTACCTTTAAACAGTTGTCCTTTAAGAAAAGCTGGATCTTTCTTATCAATTAACGCTTTTAAATTATTATGAGCTTTGAAAAGTTTGACAATATTATTAATTTCAGGAAATTGTTGAGCAGATTTTTTCCATGATTTGGCTGTCTTTTGGTAAGCTAACAAGTTTTTTGCTTGAATTCTAACAGTTCCAACAGTAATCTCTTTTTTCATTATGGCTAGGAATGTGTTAATATATTTAAATCTATTTTATTATAACTTGGTAGTTTAAATTTGATTTCTTAATATCTATCCAAAATAGCTTTAATTCACTAGAAAACTTTATAAATGCCCCACTTAATTAGAAGAAACATGACTCATATCTTAGCGGTGGAACCAAATGAATTGGTAAATCAGGCAGCTGAAAGCTTAAAAAAGCAAAAGTTGGTAGAACCTACTGAATGGAGCAAGTTTGTAAAAACAGGGCATCATAAACAAAGGTTACCTGATAACGACGAGTGGTGGTATTACCGTTCAGCAGCAATCTTGAGAAGTATTGCTAGGCTTGGTCCAGTAGGAACACAAAAGTTAAGAACAAAGTTTGGCGGTAAAAAAAACCGGGGTCATAAGCCTGAACACGTTTACAAAGCTTCAGGATCAATTATTAGAAAAATATTACAACAGCTTGAAAAATCAGGATTAATTAAACAAACTGAGAAAGGTATCCATAAAGGCCGAGTTTTAACGCCACAAGGTGTTTCTTTCTTAGACAAAATAGCTGTTCAAATCGCTAAAAAAGCGTATAAAGAATCTAAAGAATAAGAAAATGGCACGAAATAAACATCCTTCCAGAAAGAAACGGTTAATTAAGTTATCTAAAAAAACTAAATGGGCACCTTTTTGGACAGTTTTTAAAATTTATGGTAAAGGTAGAAAGGTTCATCCTTCTCGACATACCGAAGTTAAACGTTCTTGGAGAAGAGGTAATACTAAAGCTTAAAAATGGTGGCCAAGAAAGAAGCAGCTAAAGTTCTTGAACGAACATACACTATTCCTCTTAGAAAGGAGTTCATGAAAGTTCCTCGTTGGAAAAAGTCAAAAAAAGCAGTTACTGCTTTAAGACAATTCTTGGTTAAACATATGAAATCTGAAGATGTTAAGATTGGTAAAGAAGTTAACGAATATGTTTGGAATCATGGAATTAAGAATCCACCACACCATGTTAAAGTTACCGTAACTAAAGATGATAAAGGGGTAGTAAACGCTGAATTATTTGGTAAGAAAAAAAATAAAGCTACTAAGAAACCAGCTAAGAAAGAAGGGAAGAAAGTTGCTGAACCAAAGAAGGAAGAGAAGGTAGAAGAGAAGAAGCCAGAAGTTAAAGAAGAAGTTAAAGTGGAAGAAAAAGTAGAGCCAGTAAAAGAAACAGTAGAAGTGCCTAAAACTGAAGAAAAATCAGTTGAAGAAGCTAAAAAAGAATAATTCTTATTTATTATATTAATTAATTTTATTTATCTGTTTATTTGTAAAGCCACTAGCCACTGGACAGGTGCGGGAAAGACTTATAAACAAGCAGTTTTCTAAAATAATCATGAGAAAAGAGAGGTTCTATTAAATTGGCTAAGCGAGTTGAATCACCATCATCAATTAATACATTTAAACAGTGTAAACGAAAATATTATTATAGTTATATAGAAAAACTTCCTACCGTTCCTAACATTCATCAAGTTCGGGGAAATATTGCTCATTCTACGTTAGAACATTTCTATGATATTGATGTAAGTAAATTCAATTTAGAAAATTATGAAATTGAATACAAAAAAGTTGTTCAGAAACTTTTATTGTTTCAATGGAACAAGTACCAACCTAAACTTGATGGACTTGGTCTTAATCAAGATAAACTTAAATTTTATTTTGAAGAAACAATGTTGATGGTCATGAATTGGTGCAATCATTTCTTGAAAGACATTAAATCTATGGTTGAAAAAGAAAATATTTCTATCCCTGAAGCGTTCATGAAACTTACTCCGATCAGAGAACAGAAATATGCTTCTGAGAAATATTCTATTCGCGGTTTTATTGACGCTATTCACCATTGTGGTGATGAAATACATATTCTTGATTATAAAACTAATTCTCGGTTTGATATGAAAGATGCAATCAAACTACAGTTAGCAATTTATTCGTTGCTGTACCAAGAAAAGAGAGGAGTTTTACCTCATAAAGTAGGGATTTTCTTTTTACGACATAAATCAAAGTATCTTAATGTTGAACCAGAAATGATTGAATTAGCAAAAAGAGAAATTAATGCTATTCATGCTCATACTTCTAGCACCGAAAAGATTGAAGATTATGAAAGAACTATTACTCCGTTATGTAAATGGTCCACTGGCAAATGTGATTACTACGATACATGTAAACCTCATGATGATTAAATCATGATCTTTGAGTGGCTTTAAGAACAAATGAAGATGAAGCTGTTTCTGGAATCTTTAAAGGTTGATTTAACAATTCAAATGAAAAATTATGTTGATTGAATGCTTGTTGATAACTTTCTAAAATGATTTTAGGATCGTTGTTTCCATAAATTGTTTGTATTAAAATAATATTTTCACTGATGTGACAAATTCTTTCAAGCATTTCAGAGTTTACAGAAGTTCTTTTTTTGTTTATGACATGTCTGCCAATAAGTGCTTCATGTTTATTTTCGTACTGGAAAACTTCTTCTTGTTGAAATATATTTTCATTAAGATTGTTATCTTTTGCTCTTTGTTTTGCTTTTTCTATTGCTAATTGGTTAATGTCAATTCCTTTGTAAGTACCATTATGGTCACTAGCAATATAAGAACCAAAAATACCTGATTGACAACAGGGTTCAAATAAATCTTGAAATTCTTTTACTGCTGAAGAGATTACTGAAAAGAGTCTTTTATTAGGATAAAAATTGATACATTCAAAAAACTCGTCTAAATTAGTTTTATAATATTCATTATAATAAATATCATCATCTACAATTTCAGTTATACGAACATATTCCGGAGTAATGTCATAAAGACCTTTTGGAATAATTCCATTTTCTTTGAAGTAATCTGTTATTTCCATGAAATATATTGGAAAGTAAGTGATTTATAAAATTTTCTGTAAGTTTCCCCTGTTTAGTAGTAATTAGTGAAAAGAAAATAAAAAAAAGAAAAATCTAACCGCTTAGCCCCATCATACTCATTCTAATTATTTCTTGATACAGGCCAACATGTTCTAAAACAAATGTTTCTACTAATGCTCCTAAAAGAAGGAATACTAATGCAAAAAATAGTAAATACAAATTGAAATAGAATACTTCAAAGAACCGTTCCGAGGCAAATTTTTCCAAGATCACATCTTTAGATATTACCGATCCCGATATGGCGGCGAGGAAATAAGATAGGCCTTCAATAATCATGTGTGGGAAAACTATTAACATAATTAGTCCAAATAAGTAGAACGGGTTTTGGCCAGAAAATTGAGCGGCACCTTTAGCAGTTAAACCAAATATTGTTCCCCAGACCGAGGCGTTCCAAGTTATCAGGAATATTGCTCCATCGCCTGTCAGAAGGGCCATAATAAAACAAGCTAACATTACTAAAAAATTGTTACTTAACAAATCTAAAAATAAATCTGTAGAAAACATTCCACCAGCAACTGCTTGACCAGCAAAACCTTGTCCTAACCTAATTTCTAATTGTTCTCTGAACAAAGTGTTAGCTTGCATTTGTGGTAATACCATTGTTCCAATAGAATATACTAACAAAATACCTAAAAATAAAAATATATAAATTTTTATCACGCCAAGATCATCTTTCCATAAATTTCTGAAACTGACCTTCTTTTCCATACTTTCTTGTCTTTCTTCTATGGAAAATATTTTGTACAGTTCGGGTAAAAGTAAGAGCGAAGTAAACGCTACTGCTACCAACGCTGGATCACCCGGAAAAAGTACGGATGCAATAAGTATTCCTATCATTGAATAAAGTATACCTAGAAAGAAAGCGTACCTACCTTTCTTTTCTAACCAATCTTCAGGAAAAATATGTTCTAAAACCATAATATGATCACCTCTTTTTTTGTTAAGGAAGTAGTTTTTGTTTATATATCTTTTCGTTAATTAAATAAACATTATCGGAGAACACTTGATTTTTTATAAGTAATCCGTAATATTTTTAAAGTATGCCTGTTAATAAAGTAGGATGATCAAGAATCAAGTTAAAACGGTTATACTTTTAACCTTATTAGCAGTATTATTAATTTTTATTGGCAGATTAGTTGGTGGACCAACAGGAATGTTGATTGGTTTAGTTTTTGCTTTAGGGATAAACTTTGTATCGTACTGGTGGTCGGACAAAATTGTTCTTAAAATTTATCGAGCAAAGGAAGCTGACCAAAATGAATATTCTAATCTTTATACAATGATGAAAGAAATTGTTCATGCAGCAAAATTACCAATGCCAAAACTTTACATTATTAATATACCACAAGCTAACGCTTTTGCTACTGGTCGTAATTATAAACATTCAGCAGTAGCAGTTTCTACAGGTATTTTAGAAGTACTTAACGATAACGAACTGAAAGGAGTTCTTGCCCATGAAGTTAGTCACATAAAAAACAGAGACGTTCTTATCGGAACAGTAGCGGCAACAATTGCAGCAGTAATTTCTTATGTAGCAATGATGGCTCGATGGGCAGCAATCTTTGGTGGTGTTGGTGGCAGAGACAGAAACGGTGGCGGTTTGTTAGAACTATTAGTGTTAGCTGTTGTTGCACCAATCATGGCAATGATAATTCAGTTTGCTATTTCTAGAAGTAGAGAATACCTTGCTGATGAAACCGGGGCAAAGTTGGTAAAAGACCCTTACAGTTTAGCTTCTGCTTTAGAAAAAATTCATAAAAATGTTTCTCATCATCCGTTAAGAAAACAAGGTACAACTGATGCTACTGCCCACATGTTTATTTCTAATCCTTTCCGGGGAAAGAATTTGTTGAACTTGTTCTCAACTCATCCACCAATGGAAAAGAGAGTGAAAAAACTTCGAGCAATGAGAAGTTTCTAAAAAATCAAGAATTTTTCAACTTTATTCACTTTACTCAAAAACTTTTTAAATACGCTTAGTTTCTAGATAATTAACCCCAACGTTGCACTTCCTTTGTGAGACTATGATCAAAGGCGTTATGCGTTGGGTTCATTTTTCTTTTAGAATTTTATAAATTTGATTTTTTTACAATTCTAGATCTTTCAACTTTTTTATTGTATCACTAGTCTGTCCTTTACGTTCTCTGATAGCTGTTGGACTTCCACCACCGTGCCAAGTAAAACGTGGTCGCATCTGGACTGGAAACAACCTTTCGTTAGCGTCATCAAAAAGTACTGCCGCGCCTTTCAATCTTGGTAATCCGTTAATCTCTTCATCTAATCCGGAACGCATATAACTTTGCATTAACATTCCTAGAGCTTCAGTATCCATCTTTGCAGTAAGACGATGAGCAATAACCGTATCAGACTGAGTCATGACATCGGTATGGATTTTTGCTGGCTGTTGTGTTGCTAGGATTAAACTGATCCCTGGCTGACGACCTTCACGAAGAATAGTAATCAAAGCATCTGAAGCAGCAGTTTTACCTTCATGGGGAAGAGCTTCGTGCGCTTCGTCAATCGCTACCCAGACTAAAGGTTCTTCCATTTTTTCTTTAACATCTTTTGAGAAGTAATGCATCGCTGCGTCCACAGATTTAAACTCTTCACTTTTTCTGGCTAACATTCGTTGCTGGAATAAACTTCTACAAATAATTCCGATAACTAAATTTTTTATTTCCCAACCAGAAGCCATTGTAGCGTAAGGACTTACGTCTAAAACTGTAACTTGGCCACCAGCAACAATATCTTTTAGTTCTGTCCCCTCTTTAGAAAAGATTTGCCAGCCTTTAGCTTTCTCAAATTCGTTCATGACAACGCTAATGGTTACTCTATCACTTTCTGAATCATTTTTAACAACTTCCATTAATTGGTCTAAATCGTAACTTTCTTCTTTTTTGTTAAGAATTTGGACAGATTTAGTGATTAAAACTCCTGCAGCTGAGTTTGGATCCAGATTGAATGAGGTACACCAATCATTAGGTGAAACTTCTATTGGTCTTAACGAAAATGGAAAATCTGTTGGAATCCCCTCATCTTTATATTTGTAATAAAATCCGGAGGGAGTATAAATCTTTACATCTAACCCTTTCGTTTCAAAACCCCATTTTTTTACTAATTCTGCATCTTGAAAGTTTGGATATTTCATTGTCCAATAAATTCCCATTGTATCTAAAAGGACAATAGAAAGGTTTTGTTTAATTTCTTGCGGTAAGTCTGCGAGACCTTCCGCGATACTTCCCATGGTGTAAGACTTTCCCGATCCTCTCTTACCTACAATAAAAACTACGTGCGCACCAGCAACATCTAAGTAAACAGGATTAGAAAGGGCAGTAGTTTGACCCATTTTAACATACTGTTTTGCAAGAAAAACTGTTCCCCTTTTTCCGTATTTGGCAACATCTTTTTTACTTCTGCCAATTATAACATCAAACACCATTAAAGTAGATAAAAACAGATGAGAATAAAAAGATTATGGTTATTTAGCTTTCTTTTTGGTTATAAATTGAGTTTTAATTTACTTTTGCTTTACTTTTTTTGTTCATTAATTTGACATTGATCTCTTTAAATGGATCTGTTTGTTTTGTAGAAATTTTTTGTTGATTTTCTAAATGTAATAACGGGATAAATGTGTACACTTTATCTCGCTTTTTTGCTTCAGGCGGTAATAACTGTGAGAAAGTAATATTTTTCCTTTCTTTTTTATGGGTATAATAAGCAATTTTGTGATACAAGTCACGGATAACTTCCATAATGTCCATCGTTCTTTTAGGAAGATTATACTTCACTGGTTTTTGTTTAGCAAGAATTCTTTTTCTGCTTTGCATTGCGTTTTGTAGTGCGTTAACTAAATCATGGATAGAAACTTTTCTATCTCTTGGTTGAGGTTGTCTTGGAATTAACGTAAACTGATGTTTCTCTCTTTTCTTTTTATCAGAAACGTAGCCTAACTCAGAGAAATCAAGTAAATCATCCTCCCACTGATTTTCAGTTTGTTGCATTAATTTATCAAGGTTAGTAATGTCATGATCTAGAAAGTGAGCAGATTTAATTTTTAACAAAAATGCAGCTGCAAGGAGAACTTTTCCAGATATTTTTAAGTCATGTTCTTGCATCTCTTTGATTAAATCAATATATCTTTTTGTAAGTAAACTTAAATTAACATCCCAGGGGTCCATTTGTTCAGTTTTAACAAGATCAAATAGAATTGTTCTCCAGGTAACGTCCTCTTTTTCAATAAGCAAATCTAATATTTGTTCTTGCATTGTTGTTTATGAGGAAATTATGGGATTTTATAAGGTTTTGGTTTTTATTGAGCTTGTTTTTTCCAAAAAGTTAATAAATGGAGTAAATAAAACAACGTTTGTGCCCCGGTGGCTTAGTGTAACCACATTTTTACTTTAAATTATATCATCATAAATTGTAATCAATAAAATGATTAATTTGAACTTAAAATCCCCTGAACTTGCCGAATTTATTGGTGTTCTTATTGGAGATGGTTTTATTGGTTCTTATGGAAGAACTACAAAAATGATTCAGATAACAGGTCATAAAATAAATGACAAAAAATATTATTATCAATATCTTAATCCCTTAATTAATAATATATTTAATACGAAAACACACATTTATGAACAAGAAAATGGTCTTAGATTAACAATTTATTCTAAAAAGATTTTTGAAACATTAAGAGATCAACTTGATTTTCCTGTGGGGAAAAAAGGCCAAATTACAATTCCAAAATCTTTAATCGTAACTAATGAATGTAAACTAAGATTGATAAGAGGATTATTTGATACTGATGGGAGCATACATCTGCAAAGAAACAAATATCCTGTAATTGCTATAACCACAACCAGTGAAAAATTAGCTAAACAAGTCCAAGATTTATTAAATGAATTTAATTTTGGCGCTTATATCTGTAAAAGTAAAGGCAAGATTAGAGATGCTTTTAGGGTAACAATCTTTGGAAAACAGAAAGTTTTAAAATGGAAAGAGTTAATAGGATCTTCAAATCCTTATCATATCAAAAGGATTAATGCCTCTGTAGCATAGTAGCTATTGCGTCAGCCTTGTAAAATCGAACTGAGTGAGATTTGCTCAGAAATCTTTGATTTCAGACAGCTGAAGGTCGTGGGTGCAATTCCCACCAGGGGCTCTTTCTTTTAATTTATACTAAAACACTAATCACTCTTGATGATAAACTATACATATTTTCTAATAAAGAACCGAGAATTGCATTATTATTTTTCTTAAGAAGTTTTTTTCTCTTTTCAAAGATTTCTTCAAAAGCTTTTGTGGCTAGTGATAAATCTTTTTTTAGATAAGCTGTATTGATTTTGTCAAATAATTCTTTGGTTTCTGTATTACTTTTTTCAAGGAATGTTAAAGAGCCAGATACTTTCTTCAACATTAAAATTAGGGAACTGTATTCATAAGTCTTATCTTTACCAAAATTAGTTGTAAAAACTAACCTTTGGCAATAATTACCTATTTTTAACACAGATTTTCTTAATTCTAATATTTCCTCCTTTTCACCGGTTTTAGAGAACATATATTTTATTGTTGTAAATAATTTGTTAATAATTTTATCAACATCTTCAAATTTTTCTGTTGATGTATTTTGGATAATAATACTTTTATCAGATTGTTCAGTAATTATCAAACCTATATAACTGTCTATTAGACGATTAATCATGACAAAGGAAAATTTCTTTTTTGTTGTTAGTTTAATTTTGTTATAGCCTTGCCAGTAAACTGAGGATAAAGCAATTCTTAATGAAGAAGAGTTCATATCAGTAGCGTTGATAGTAATAACTTTGTCTTTGAGGATGGTTTCTGGGGTTAAAATTAAATTGTTACCATCTTCATTAACTGAAACTTCATCGCCCGGTTTTAGATGTAAACGATCAACCCATTTTTTAGGAACATACATAGTTAATCCAGTTCCACCTTGTTTGATTAGTTTTCTGTTCATGTGTTGTTTTTGTTTTATTGTTATTTAAACTTTTCTATTTTAATATCTAAGATATGGAAGATAGTGAAAAGATAGTTAAACTAATTACGTTACTACTGACGTATAACAAACAAAGGAGTAAACTAAAATGAAAAAAATGATTTTAACCGGACTTGCTGCTTTATTACTAGGTGGCTGTGCAACTACATTAAAACCAGAAATTAAAAAAGTTAACAATGGTATTTTTGCAAGATATTGTACTGACATGGGAGATGTTTCTACAAAAAGAGATATTTCAGAACATCAAGCAAAAGCAATGATCGCAGATTATCTTACTGAAGGTAAAGGTGGAACTGTAGACATTTCAGGAACAATGACCAGATACAAAAGACAAGGAGACGAAATATGTGCTGAGGTGTATTTGAAAAAATGACATTATTAAAAATATTAAAAGTTGAAAATGTTGAAGGAGATTATTCATTCTTAGCTAAGCATCCAAATTCAAGCCCAGAAAATTATGCTTATGGGATATTTAGTGAAATTGATACAGAAAATGAATCAAATTCTTTTGCAAGATTAAGACAAGAATCGCCATTGTTTAGTTTGTCCTCGCAAATGGGGTCTTACATTAAAAATCAGGGACTTGAGAAACAAGTAGTTGCAGTTGTAAATAAAAACGATAAAGATTACATTTCTGGTGATAGTATCTATTTTTTTAATAAGGATCAAACAGAATTATTCTCTGCTAAAGTAGAATCATTAGTTTATCCACAATATGCAATTATGAAAAGATTTAATGAAAATTTAAAATCAGAATAAAGGTGAAACTAAAATGAAATATATGAAAATGATAGTACCGGTTGTTGCATCAGCTATAACAGCTTTGAGCGGAACTGCTTGTGTAACTGCTGGTTTAGAGAAAACAATGAGCGGAAATGATTCTTATAATCATTCTGTTCAGGATAGTGAAATGCAACCTTGGCAAGAGATGGCTCAAGAAGCAATTTCTTTATACGGTCAGAACGGAAAAATTAGTGAATCACATGCCTGTTTCTATTTACAAGGAAAAGCTGCTGAACAATCTCCATTCAAAAATACTGATGAAATAAAAGCTATGATGGAATCAGTAGGAGTTGCTAGGAAATGTATGTCTGAACGTGATTTGATTTCTGGTGATGGGTTTGTAGATTCTGGAAAAAAATTAGATAATCTTGCAACCGCTGAATTGATTAGACACTATTGGAAAGCTAGCGAATTTATGGATTAAGAAAATGTCATTAGTTGATACAATAAAAAAAATGTCTTTGATTATTGCAGTTCCGGCTTTAATGGCTGGTTGTGGTGGAAATCTTAGTGCTTCTTTCGGAGGCATGGGTTTTCGTTATAACCAAAAGAAAGAATGCCATTATCATTGTAATGAAAAACAATGTCACCCGCACGATGGTTGGCATAGTCACAATAACACTTGTAATAGTTATCACCAACGAAAGAGTTGGTAATATTTGGAGGTAAAAATAAAATGAGTTTAGTTGAAAAAGTTAAAGCAAACATTGGAAAAGCTGCTTTAGTAGCTGCAATTCCAGTTATAATGGGTGGTTGTTTGCCAGTAAGAGTTCATGTACCAACGCCTGTATCATATGTTGTAAGTGTGGGCAATGGGAGATGCCATAAGCATGGGAATTATAAACATTGTCATGGGACTCACGGACCGCATAGTCATGGACATAAAAAAAAGTATCATCACGGACATAAATATCATGGACATAAACATGGATATCATCATGGTCACGGACACAAGCATGGACATAAACATGGATATCACCATGGACATAAACATAGGATTAGAATACGTTGGTAATTAGGAGGGAAAATAAAATGTTAGATAAAATCATGGAAAAACCAAAAATGTACGTTGCTGCTGTTGTGGTTGCTGCTTCATTAGTTGGTTGTGGACCTAACCAATATGAAATAATGCAGAAACAACAAGAAGAGCAAAGAAAAATCTATCAAACTGAAAGAATTAGATCTCACGCAAACGAAGATCATAAAGATTTAGACAGCCAATTTGAAGAAAAGAAAGATTCATGGAAATAAAAAATAAACTTTTAAAACCAGTAGTTCTTGGATTAACTTATCTAGTTTTAGCTACTGGTTGTTCTTCAAATCAAGTTTCTAAACAACAAAATTTTGATTTTCGCGCTTACCAAATGCAGGAGGAGATTATTCGGATCAGAAATGAACGGACTAGATTTTATTTACAAACTTCTGCTGGGATGAAAAGTGGTACTGTAAAAACCAGAAAATGGAAAAATGGTTACGTTGTAATTGAAGGAGACTGTTCTCCAGTAAAAAGTAGAAGTTACAGAGAAGCTTTACATCAAGCTGACACAAATGGTGACGGTTGGGTTTCTCTTAATGAAGCGAAGAAATATTATCGTCAAACAATTGAGGATCGAATAAGATGAAATATTTTGATATTGTTAATAAAATACCTAGTTATGAATTGGTTGGGGAAGATTGTAAGATTTTTGCTAAAGATTATTTGGATTATATTTTAAAGTATGATCTTTCTCATGAGGATAGTAGGACATTGGATTTAGGTAAGATTGTTGGATGTTTAAATGAAAAAGTTAATGAAAAAGTTAAGATTCCTGGTTCTTATACTAGTAGTAGAAGGCCATTAGTAACGATTAAAGTTAACCTTGAAAGAAAAAAGAAAGCTCAACAGATGTTAGAATTATTAAATGAGTATTGTTAAAAATGTTAAAAAAAATATTACCCCTTTGTATGACTGCTTTAATGTTAACTACTTCTTGCGCTAGCATTAACAAATATTTGCATCGAAATGTTACACATAAAAAAGTTGGTTTTGGTTACAGTTTATCACAAACTCCAGAAGATTGGAAACAGGGCGGAGAAATAATGGTAAAAATGTATCGTAATAATCGTAACACTAGTAAAAACAAAAATATTAATTCTTCAGGAGAATATTCGGTTAATTTGTTATCGACCGGTTCTGAGATTGATTTATACGAATTTGGTTTAACTCATGGTTTTGGTAAATATAATCCTAAATCTAAAGATTCTTTAGAATTATTGGTTGGTGTTTTAAGGATGGGGATTAATTCTGAAAGTAAAATAATGTGGACTCCGGAAGTAAAATTAGGTATGGATTTGTATCCTTTTTACTTACAGACAGGAGTAGATTTTTATTTACATGAAAGTGGAGATTTTAATGCTGGTTTTGGTTTTAACGGCGGGTTATTATTTTAACTATTAATTAGTAGTAATAAAACGAAAAATTTATAAATGAAACTTGCTTCTAGATTATATATTAAGATGATTATGAGGAATATATAAAATGGCAATGAAAAAAATATTTACAGGATTAGCATTAATTGCTGCTTTAGGTGGATGTAATGGAGATTCAACACATAAATTAAATGCAAGTTCAATAAACTTACAAATTCCAGCAACACTCTACAGAGGAAGTGCCATTGCTGCTGCTGATATGGATAATGATGGAGACATTGATATTTTAGCTACAGATGGAGAAGGAAATGTTTCTTTGTATAAGAACAAAGGAAATAATCAATTTTAATTACGAGGAATAAATAAAATGAAAATAAATGATATTGTTAATAGTGGAAAAAAATTACTAGTTGGAATTACAGCTTTAACTGCTTTAGGTGGCTGTGCAACTACTGCAACTTATGACGTTAATCAATTCTGTGGAACTAATCC